>CAMLGP010000131.1 GCA_946479535.1 uncultured Bacteroidota bacterium | reverse complement strand
ATATGGAACCACTTCAGGCAGCTATGTTACAGGAACGTTTTCCGGTACCGTAAGAAATCCGGATGGCACTAAACTTCTTCCTCTTACTTGCAGCTTCCGTGTAAAACGTCCATAATATTAATCCGCGGCACAATGATTTAGCATCAGTTTCCGGGTTGGTAAAGGGGGGAACTGATTGCTATTACGGTCATCCAGGTTAACTTTATTAACCTGGATTTTTTATTTCTGACGCTTTACCATTTCATTGATCCATATAGGAGCAAAGGGAGAAGTACATCCGGGAGGGGTTGGATAATCGCGGTAGATCCCCAATTTCTCTCCAATACCCAGTGCCCTTTTCCGAAGGGCCGGATGATGGATACCGATATTTGCCAGCGTTGAATTCATTGTCCATTGAACTACCGGTGGAGCTTTGGGCATTTCTTTTTCAATTCTGTCCAGCAGGGCAGACAGATCCAATCCATCAGGCTCTCTTGCAACGCGTCCAGCAGTAAGGCTCCAGCCAGCGCGTGCAGAATACGGATCTTTAGATTTCATCCATTTTTCACGAAGGATTTCCTTTTCAGGATGTTCTTTAATTATATAGGAGTTAAACCAGTCGGCCACACCCGTCCACCGGATAGACTTTACCAATTTTTCAATTTCGCTCACCGATAAAGACTTTGGTTTCATGATGAGTATGGCGAGTTGTTGTGCATCCAGGTTTCCCGTTTCCCAGAGTTCCATTGCCAATGCCTGATCTGTTTTGATGGCTTTAGCTATAATACGGATATCACCATTCTTTACACCAAACTGGTTGTCATCAGCACCAGATTTTTTGTTTTGCAGGCGCACCCTTTCATGTCCGAGTGATTTGAGTTTGTCGAGCGCTTGTTTCAGTGTCATGTTCCAGGCAGATTAGATTTCAGACTTAATTCGTCAATCTAAAATAAGAAAAATGCAGTGGTTGACACTGTTTGCTACCTAG
This sequence comes from uncultured Bacteroidota bacterium, assembly GCA_946479535.1. The sequence continues at coordinate 6,302 of CAMLGP010000131.1, read as the reverse complement.
TTGAATTTAAAGACTCCCAATACAAAAATCGTCAGGAACAGAATTAGCTGTATCAGGTAGTAGCTCGTTACCTTACTTTGTAAGCCGTCGGCATTTACTTCTGCAGTTACCATTCCTTTCACTCGTTTCTCAAGAATATTGATCACAATATTGATAATAATAACTAAGATCACTAGCGCCATTTTTATCCTGAACCAGAGTTGTTCGCCAAAGGCACCTTTTGTTAAAAACATGATATACATCCCTGAAAGGATCAATAATCCTATTCCGAGGCCCGTGATCCTGGGAAAGCGGGAAGACAGTTCTATCAGGGTCAGTGCTTTGGTCTTGTTGGTTCCATAAGCGTTCCAGAACCGACGGTTCACGAGAAAACTAATAAAAGTTGTTCCGGCAGCCAGGCTGATTCCCGTAATATGAATGAATAAACTAAACAGATACAGATTCATGTGCTTTTTAATTTTGACACGAAATTGACAGTGTTCCTCATTTTTCAGTTACATTTAATGGAGTCAGATTTATATTTGTGGGGAATGCCTTTTGAATTAAAACATATTGAGAGTAACCAGGTCCTTCACGACAGTGATGTGTCCAATCATAATTTAACGGATCCCGGTTTGATTGAAAATGTTGAAAAGCTGGATCTTCCTTTTGCTACAGCAGTTCTTTCCCACTGGAGGTTTGATGGGATCAATATGATCCATACCGACTGGAAATACATGAATACCCATACCAGTATGGCCTTTAAGGCTGATTTGGATATTGTACAGCTTCATTTTAATCTAAAGGGTAAGGTTTCAGCCCGCTCTGATCATTTTGAGAAACAGATCCAGTTTCAGCAAAACCAGCACAATATGCTGTATGGCAATGGTAATTCCGGAACCATGACGCATGAACAGCTGAACTCTTCCCAATTCATTGTGCAGTTTGCCCGCGATAATTTTTTGAAACTAACGGAGAATGCCAATGACACCCTGAAGCGGTTCTCTGAAAAGATTATAGAAGGAAAACCCCTGATGATCTCAGATCAGAATTTATCAATTGATATTTCCATGCAACAGGCTATTGATGCCATCCTCAATTGTAAATATCAGCATGGGCTTAAGAAATTGTTCCTGTTGTCCAAGGCTATCGAATTATTGGTGTTACAGGCCGAGTCATTCAACGTTCTGCGGCCGGGAAAGAAATTAGTGGCGCGGAGTGATTATGACAGAGATCGCATCCATTATGCCAGGGAATATGTAACACAGCATATTGATAATCCTCCCAGTCTGTTAGAACTTGCTCGTATTGTGGGGCTGAATGAATATAAGCTGAAGTATGGATTTAAAGAGATATTCCAGACTACAGTCTTTGGGTATCTGGCAGAGAAGCGGCTGGAGCTGGCTCGTGACTATTTAACGGATCCTAATAAATCAATTACCGATATCGCGGATCTATTAGGTTACTCATCGATACAGCATTTCAGTTTTGCCTTTAAGAAAAAGTTTGGACATTCTCCAAAGGATGGGAGAGGCAATAATTAGTATCCAAATAGATATCTGGTAAGACATCAGGTGGATTGTTTGGTAATCCACTCTTTTGTTGCAATTACCAGCCCACTCACAATATCTTTTTTTCCTGCCTTGAATGAATGGTCGGCTCCTTCCATTTTTACCAGTTTGGCTTTTTTTAGTGGTTTACTTACTTTTTCAATTAGATCAATGGTTGCCAGTGCATCTCTGGTTCCCTGAAGAAACAGCATCGGCACCTTCACCTGCTTTAAATGTTCAGCCCGTTCCACTGAAGGGTTACCCGGCTGATGCAAAGGAAAACCATAAAAGATCAGGCCCTGAACAGTCTCATCTGGATCAGCGGATAATAATTGCGAACTCATTCTTCCGCCAAATGATTTGCCTGCAACAAATAAAGGAAGTTTGGGGAATAATTCATGCGCCTTTTTTATGGCGGCTTTGATGGCCTGATGAGCAACTGCTGGTGAATCAGGCCTGCCTTTCTTGTTTTCTGTGAAGGGAAAATTGAAGCGTAACGTGGCAATTCCTTCTTCTGCCAGACGCATGGCCAGTGTTTTCATAAAAATATGGTCCATACCAGCGCCTGCACCGTGTGCAAGGGTCATGATTGCTTTTGGTTTGTCAGGAATAAAGCATTTGGCAGACACTTTTCCGATGTCTTTCGATACTGCTATTTTTAAGGACTTCTTTTGCATGAAGCAAATATCGAAAATAAATATATCGCCAGGTTCTAATTATACTACATGGCGGCAATTTGATCCACAGAAGAATTATTGCTTTTATTTTTTCATGCCATTAAGGTTGAGCAGTTTGCGGCGGGCTGAAGCAAGCTATGCTACCGGCCAGATATATGACTCTTCGGGAGGGAAAGGCCAACATTGAAATTTCAGTAAGTATTGTTTTTTACGGTACCTGGTTTAACTACTACGGCAGAATCTCCATATACTCTGGCATATTTGGCAGAACTATCTTTTGCCTGTCTGCCAGTAGGTGTGGAGCGTTCACCGTTCCTCCAGTGATATATTTTTCGCTGATCCATCTGGCTGATGGGGATTATTTTTGAACGGTTCAGGAACTGACCTCCTGTATTATTAGTAGAATCTTTACTTTTTGAGTCATGTTGCTGGGCATGTAGAACTGCCGGCGCAAATGCCAGCATTAGCAGGGAAATTATTATCGGTTTCATACTTTCTTTTTTAAAGAAGCTACAAATTCGTTGCCAGTACGAATTTCTTGATCATAAATAACTTTTATTTGCATTGATTCACTCATTTTTATCAAATTAATCAGGCGTATATGACTATGAATGAATTGATCCTTAAGAAGAATTATAAGGGTATAGAGCAAACGCTTGCCAAAAACCCTTCACTTGCAAATGAAGGTATTTCCTATGATGATGTAAACACTACTAAGGCTCATCCGCTGCATCGGCTTTGTGACAGAGTATTTTCCAATCTGATAACTGATGAAGAAGGAGTTGAAATAGCGAAGTTGTTCCTTAAGTATGGGGCAAACATCAATGGTGATGCATTAAAAGAAAAGCAGGATACACCTTTGTCAGCCGCATGTAGCCTGCATGCAGACCAGCTCGCCCTTCTTTATATTGAAAAGGGAGCTGAAATCCATCATCCCGGATGTCATGGCGGTACTGCCTTGCATTGGGCTGCCTGGACAGGAAGACCTTCATTGGTAAAAATTCTTGTAGAGAAAGGCGCGGAAATAAATAAGTTATGTATTGATTTCAAAGCCACTCCGCTTTTCTGGGGCATTCATGGGTTAAAGAATGGCGGCTATGGTAATATGGAAGACTGCCTGGAAATCACCAGGACCCTGCTGAGGGCCGGAGCTGATAAATCTATTCCAAATGGCAATGGATTCAAGGTATTTGATATGGTTGGTAATGAAGACACTGCATTGAAAGACCTGTTGAATGGGAGCTAAAATGCCGGGCTGAAACGATACACCTTCTGTATCAAAATCGGACAGTCCGTACCACCCGTACACCATAATTCCCACCAAATTAATAACTTGTATACTGGCACAATTTTCAATTCCTTTACTGACTTCAGTGACAGAGAGTTGTGCATTCCACAAGCGTGAAATTAACTAAGATCCCCGGTGCTTTCCTGTGACCGTTCGCTATTTTTAAAACGCTTTTGTTTTCACCACATTCATTACAATTATGATCAGGAACTATTTTAAAGTTGCATGGCGTAATCTGATTAAAAGCAAAGGTTATAGCGCCATTAACATTGGGGGTCTGGCAGTAGGTATGGCAGTTGCCATGTTGATTGGTTTATGGGTACATGATGAATTGACCTTTAATCAATACCATAAAAATTATAGTCGCATTGCCCAGGTTTGGCAACACGCCAATTTCAATGGTAAATGGGAGTCTCAAACTGCCAACCCTGCTTTGATGGGCCCGGAAATACGCTCCAAATTTGGTAGCGATTTCAAATATGTGGTACAGGCTTCCTGGACGGGAGATCATTACCTCACAATAGGAAACCAGACCTTTAATAAAACCGGAATTTACTTTGAGCCAGACGGTCCTGAAATGTTATCCCTTAAAATGATCAGAGGCACAAGAGCGGGTTTGAAGGATCCGTATTCCATCTTACTCTCCTCTTCTGTTGCAACCGCATTGTTCGGTAATGATGATCCAATTAATAAAACAATTAAGTTCGACAGGCAACACGATGTAAAGGTGACCGGTGTATACGAGGATCTACCGGATAATACCACCTTTAAAAATATAAAGATCATGATGCCCTGGGATCTTTGGTTGACCCAGAATAATTGTGCAAAGGACATGCAGGAACCCTGGGGAAGTAATTTCTCTCAAACATTTGTCCAGATTGCAGATAACTCAGATATGAAAAAGGTATCTGCAAAGATCAAAAACGTGAAACTGGATAATGTAGGTCCTGATGAGAAGAAATATCAATGGAAAGTTTTCCTGCATCCCATGAGCAAATGGAATCTTTATAATGAGTTTAAAGATGGAGTGAACAAGGGAGGCAATATTCAATATGTCTGGCTGTTTGGTATTATCGGGATTTTTGTTTTAATGCTGGCCTGCATCAATTTTATGAATCTTTCCACAGCAAGAAGTGAAAAACGTGCTCGTGAAGTAGGCATACGGAAAGCGATTGGTTCATTGCGCTGGCAGATCATTAAGCAATTCTTTGCAGAATCTTACCTGGTTGTTTTGCTTGCTTTTATATTGTCATTTGGTCTGGTGTTGCTATTACTTCCCATGTTCAATGAAGTAGCGGCCAAGAAAATGGCAATACCATGGACCAGTTCCTTCTTATGGATATCTGTTCTTGTTTTTATTTTGCTGACCGGATTGCTGGCAGGAAGTTATCCTGCATTATATCTTTCCTCTTTTCAGCCATTAAAAGTATTGAAAGGAACTTTCAGGGTTGGAAAAATGGCTTCTCTTCCCCGTAAAATACTGGTGGTAACCCAATTTAGTATATCAGTGATGCTGATTATTGGAACCATCATTGTATATCAGCAGATCCAGCATGCCAAGAACAGACCTATCGGATATACCCGTGCCGGATTAGTAAGTATGGGTATGGAAAAAGAAATCAAAGATCATTTTGATGCTGTAAGAAATGAAATGGTAAGTGAAGGTGCCATTGTAAATATGGCGGGATCTAACAGCCCCATGACTGATGTCTGGAACACCAATGGCGGATTTGATTGGGAAGGAAAAGATCCCTCACTGGCTGTAGATTTCCCCAATAACAGGATCACCTATGATTTTGGTAAAACAGTTCAATGGAAAATAAAAGAAGGCCGCGATTTCTCCAGAGAGTTTGGTACTGACTCATCTGCTTTTCTTGTGAATGAGGCAATGGTTAAATTCCTTGGTTTTAAAGAGCCAATAGGCAAAACCATAAAATGGAATAAGGAACCTTTCACTATTATTGGAGTGGTAAATGATATTATGCAGGAATCTCCTTATTACCCCGTACGTCCCACTCTTTATACATTAAGCAGGGATATGGGTAATGTGTGGAATCTGACGCTAAGGTTAAATCCCAACCAGAATGCCAAACAATCTATAACAACAGTTGAAAGGATATGGAAGAAATATGTTGCTGAAGTACCCTTTGCTTACAAATTTGTTGATGATCAGTTCGGGAATAAGTTTGATAAGGAAGAACGGATAGGAAAGCTCGCCGCCTATTTTGCTGTGCTGGCAATATTTATATCCTGTCTGGGTTTATTTGGAATGGCCAGTTTTGTAGCCGAGCAGAGAACAAAGGAGATCGGCATTCGCAAAGTGTTGGGTGCTACTGTTCCCAATTTGTGGGGACTGCTTTCAAAAGAATTTGTAATGCTGGTATTGATTTCCTGCGTAATAGCAACACCCATCGCCTGGTATTACCTGAATAGCTGGTTAAAGGACTATGATTACAAGGTAAAGGTTCAATGGCAGGTGTTTGTAGCAACAGCCATTGTTGCCCTGATAATCACATTAATAACGGTAAGCTTCCAGGCTATAAGGGCGGCTATTGCCAATCCAACTAAATCATTACGAACGGAGTAAAGGCACGGTGATCTTTGGCGGATCAATATTTAACAGAAGGAATTTGGGGAGAGAATATATAGGAGATACTGTCCGGGCTTTTCTCACTCTTTTCCGGATTGGTAATTTTTCTCATTAGTGAATCCGGAATTACATATTTGATATCTGATGGTTTATAGTTATAGTTGCCTGAAATTGATCTTGGACTGGATTTCAAATAGTTGATTGATAATGGGAAGAGA
>CAMLGP010000130.1 GCA_946479535.1 uncultured Bacteroidota bacterium | reverse complement strand
CGCGCTGAACCAGTAATCCTGATAACCGATATCATTAAAAGGTTTGTGATCAACATTGGATTTCTCGGCTTTGGTCTCCTGTACGCAGATGATATCAGCAGGATCAGTTTTTAACCAGTCAAGAAAGCCTTTTGTGATGGCGGCCCGTATCCCGTTAACATTATAAGAAATGATGCGCATTGTATTATTGTTTAAATTGGAAAGCAATTTACAGCATAGTATGGAAGAGAAAACAAAATCCAAAAGCAGGGTAATAATTCCACCGAAGGAGCATGTATTCCTGAAAGGGCCAAAAAGCAGGGGTTATGAGCTGGGCTTTGCATTGCGGGTATTTAAACAGTTTATTAAAGGATTCCGGACCCTGCATTTTCTGGGGCCCTGCATTACAGTATTCGGATCAGCAAGATTTAAGGACGACCATCCTTTTTATATGAAGGCAAGGGAATTTGGAAAAGCGATCGCTGAAATGGGATTTACTACCATGACAGGTGGTGGTCCCGGCATCATGGAAGCGGCCAATCGAGGGGCTTTTGAAAGTGGCGGCCAATCGGTTGGGCTCAATGTACAATTACCTTTTGAGCAACAGGCTAATCCCTATTTGAATACATCAATAACCTTTGAACATTTTTTTGTCAGAAAGGTTTTGCTAGTTAAATATTCCTATGGATTTATCATTATGCCAGGCGGCTTTGGTACAATGGATGAATTCTTTGAAACACTTACGCTGGTCCAGACCAAAACAGTAACCCAGTTTCCGATTGTACTGTTTGGGAAGGAGTTCTACAAGTCATTGATGGAAACTCTTAAAGAGATGGAAGAGCAGGGCACTATTTCTAAAGGAGATATGAATCTTGTTTTGGTAACAGACAGTGTGGAAGAAGCCATGCAACATATTCACACTTATATAAGCTCCAATTATAAGGTCAATCCACGCAAACGGCAATGGTGGCTGTTTGAGAAGCGATAATCCCGATAGCCATCGGGATAAGGCGTAATAACTACAGATGGCAATTGGTCCCGATAGCTACCGGGATACCGTAAAAAGGTGAATGTGTATTTTGTACAGTAACTTATCTTCGCACAAAATCCACTGCAATGACTTCCAATGATATTCTCGGCTATGTTGCCGGAGGTATAACAGCCATAACTTTTTTGCCTCAGGTCATCAAGACGTATAAGAAACGATCAGCTGAAGATGTTTCCCTGATGATGTTCATCATTGCAGTCTCTTGTGAGATATTGTGGATCATCTATGCCATTAATATCAATAACTGGGTGATCATTCTCACAAATGCCACCCTTATGGTAATGGCTTTGATGATGATCTACTTTAAATTTCGATTCAATAAATAGTACTGTGCCGATCTTATTTCGAAATATCTCTTCTTTCATAAAGATTAAACCTGCACTTGCTGTGGGTTTCAATTTTTGTACCTCCAGCCTTTTGTTCGGTACCTGGGTGGCCGCAATTCCTACCATTAAGGATAGAATGGGTTTTACAGATGGAAGTCTTGGGCTTTCCCTGCTACTGTCGCCATTGGGCGCCCTCACCGGTGTTGCGCTGAGCACTAAGGTATTCAGTCGCATACCTGTAGGCACCTGGATGTATATAGGTTATACAACGCTTTGTTTGATCATGATCGCTGAGATCAATGCAGTTAACAGGGTCATGCTATGGCTCTGCCTGTATTGCTTTGGACTGGTGAGTTTTCTTAACGGGGTATCTTCCAATGCCACGGTGAACATAATGGAAAAGAAATATAACCGGAGAATGATGAGCACCTGCCACGGCATGTACAGCCTGGGAGGGTGGATCAGTTCAGGACTGGCTGCAGCTTTGTTTGCATTCCATATTGTTTCAGGATGGCAGATAGTGATGGTTGCGGTAGTTATAATTTTCATCCTGTATCGTAACAAAACACACCTGCTGGCTAATAAAGACATTATTCAAAGCAAATCAGGACTTAAGCTTCCTTCTCTTACCATTCTGGGTATATCCTTTATATGCATGGTAGTGTTTATGGCGGAAGGTTGTGTGGCAGACTGGAGTGCGATATACCTAAAGGAATCACTTCATTCTCCCAAAGCCCTTATCAGTTTAGGATATTTCGGATTTTCGGCAGCAATGACGGTTGGCCGGTTTAATGGTGACAACCTCATTAGTAAAATAGGAAGTAAGAAAACTGTAATAGCCGGAGGCTCTTTAGCGGCGCTTGGATTTGCAGTGGTTGTAATTGCACCAGCGGTATCTGTAGCCATTTTGGGATATATACTGGTAGGATGCGGCTGTTGCTGCATAGTGCCGGTATTGTTCAGTGCTTCGGCAAATATTCCTGGCGTGAGTACAGTGGAAGGGTTTGCAATGGTAACAACAGGGGGACTAATTGGGTTCTTAACAGGTCCTTCCCTGATCGGTTTTATTTCTGAAAAAATCAATCTGTCTGCAGGCTTCTCCTTATTAATTTTGCTGGCCCTTGCTGCAGTAGTAGTGGCATGGCAGAATAAATTCCTGGGCGGAAATAAAATTGATACGCCCGCAACAACAAAACAGGTACAATACGATGAGCAACTCTATTAATACGATAATCTTTGACCTTGGCAATGTGCTGGTAGAATGGAACCCTTCGCATGTTTTCAATGATAAGTATTTTGATAAGGCTGAAAAGCTGGATTATTTCTTCAAAAATATCTGTACACCTGAGTGGAATGAGGAACAGGATGCCGGCCGTTCCATTGTGGAAGCTACTCAGTCATTGATTCAACAATATCCTGAATGGGAGCAACCGATCCGCGATTATTATGGCCGGTGGACAGAAATGCTAAAAGCACCCATACCCGGAACGGTACAAATATTTAAAGAGCTGAAGGAAAGTGGAAAATATAAGATCTACGCGTTGACCAACTGGCAGTCCGGATTATTTGATATCGCCTTGGTTCGCTATAATTTCCTTCACTGGTTTGATGGCCGTGTGGTAAGTGGGGAGGAAAAGACGAGAAAGCCTTTTCATGAATTCTACAACCGGCTTTTAGATCGCTACCATGTTGATCCTAAAAAGGCACTGTTTATAGATGACAGCCTGAGGAATATAAAGGCTGCTGAAGAGTTAGGGATTAATTCCATCCATTTTAAATCACCTGAGTTGTTGAGAAAGGAGTTAGAGGTGAGGGGAATTTTGTAATATTGAATGACTGACATTTCTATGGCCTTTTATTTATTCCATAATGGGCCTGAGCCATCTTTCCATTTCCTCTTTCGGCATTCCTTTACGCTTCACGTAATCTTCAAACTGGTCAGGCTGTATTTTGCCTACACCAAAGTACTGGCTTTGGGGATGACTGAAATACCAGCCGCAAACTGAAGCGGCAGGATACATGGCCAGGGATTCTGTCAGATGAATACCTGTAGTTTTCTCACCACCCAGTAGTTCCATCAGTTTGTATTTCTCTGTATGATCCGGACAGGCGGGATAACCCGGAGCCGGGCGAATACCACTATAGCTTTCTTTGATCAATTCTTCATTATCAAGTTTCTCATCCTTCACATAACCCCAGAATTCTGTACGAGTTCTCTTATGGAGAAGCTCTGCAAAGGCTTCAGCCAAACGATCAGCGAGCGCCTGCAGCGTGATCTTGTTATAATCATCCAGTGCCTTTTCAAAGTTCTTGATATGCTGTTCAATACCTTTTATCGTTACAGCGAAAGCGCCAATATAATCAGGAGTTGAATTAATGGTAGCAGGCTTGATAAAATCAGCCAGTGAAAGGTTAGGCTGATCAGCCGCCTTCTTGATCTGCTGACGAAGGAACTCTAAATGAACAGTGGGATTTTTAACTTCTACAGAATCAGGTCCTGTACCGGCAGCTTCCCAAAACCCAACAACACCCTGGGCGCTCAGCCATTTTTCAGCAATGATCTTATCTAAAAGCGCATTGGCATCATTGAATAGTTTGGTGGCTTCCTTGCCTATTTTGGCATCGCTCAGGATCTGCGGATACTTTCCATGCATTTCCCAGGCAATAAAAAAGGGCGTCCAATCGATATAAGGTCTTATCTCCGCCAGATCATAATCTTCAAATACCTTACTTCCGGTAAATACTGGTTTCACCGGAGTATAGTTCTTCCAGTCGATCTTAACCTTATTTTTCTGCGCATCTGCAAATGACAGGTATTGTTTAACAGATCTCTTGCTTGCAAAATCTTCCGCAAGTTTGGTGTATTCCTTTTTAATGTTGGATAGCAGTGCTGGCTTCTGTTCCTTATTCAACAGGGAACCGGCAACAGTTACACTACGTGACGCGTCCAGCACATGAATAACACCATTATCGTATTGCGGAGCGATCTTCACGGCAGTATGCATACGGGAAGTAGTGTCGCCACCAATTAGCAATGGCTGTTTCATTCCCCTGCGTTTCATTTCATGGGCTACGTGCACCATCTCATCAAGAGAAGGAGTAATCAGTCCACTGAGACCGATAATATCGGCCTTTTCTTTTTCTGCAGTTTCAAGGATCTTATCGGTAGCCACCATTACGCCAAGGTCTACAATATCATATCCATTACAGCCCAATACCACACCCACGATATTTTTACCGATATCATGCACATCTCCCTTTACGGTAGCGAGAAGGATCTTTGCAGCACCCTTTTCTAATTCTGCAGTTTTTCCAGCTGCAGCTGCAGCTTTCTTGCGATCTTCTTTTTCCTGTTCAATAAAGGGGGTGAGGATGGCCACACTTTTTTTCATTACACGGGCGCTCTTCACTACCTGGGGAAGGAACATCTTGCCGGCACCAAACAGATCACCCACCACATTCATTCCATCCATTAACGGACCTTCAATTACATCCAGTGGTTTGGGATATTTCTGACGGGCTTCTTCTGTATCCTGATCAATATAGTCTGTAATACCATTGACGAGTGAGTGTTTCAATCGCTCTTCAACAGTTGAGTTTCTCCAGCTTTCATCTTTGGTTACCTCCTTGCCTTTTGCTTTTACTGTTTCGGCAAAAGCGATCAGTTTTTCAGTAGCCTCGTTATTATCATTATTCCGGTTGAGGATCACATCTTCACAGAGATTGCGGAGATTTGGCTCAATATCATCATAGATGGCAAGCTGTCCGGCATTCACAATGCCCATATCCATTCCAGCCTTGATCGCATAATAAAGGAATACGCTATGCATGGCTTCCCGCACGTGTTCATTGCCTCTGAAGGAAAAGGAAAGGTTGCTCACCCCACCACTTACTTTGGTAAGCGGCATCAGTCGTTTTATTTCCCGGGTAGCTTCAATGAAATCTACACCATAGTTATTATGTTCTTCCAGTCCGGTTGCAACCGCAAAAATGTTGGGGTCAAAGATGATATCCTGCGGATCAAAGCCAACCTGTTCTGTCAAAATCTTGTACGCGCGATGGCATATTTCAACTTTGCGTTCTTTGGTATCTGCCTGTCCTTTTTCATCAAAGGCCATCACGATCACTGAAGCGCCATAGCTCTGGCAAATAATTGCCTGTTCAATGAATTTCGCTTCTCCTTCTTTCATGGAGATGGAGTTAACGATGCATTTTCCCTGCACACATTTTAAACCTGCTTCAATAATGGTGAATTTGGAGGAGTCAACCATTACAGGGATCTTGGCGATATCCGGCTCACTTTGCAGGAGATTGAGAAAGGTGGTCATGGCCTGAACACCATCCACCAGGGCATCGTCCATATTCACATCCAGTACCTGTGCACCATTTTCTACCTGCTGGCGTGCAACACTGAGCGCTTCTTCGTATTTATTTTCTTTGATCAGCCTTTCAAACTTCTTGGATCCTGTAATATTGGTACGTTCACCAACATTCACAAAATTGGTTTCAGGACGAACCACCAGTGGTTCAAGACCAGCGAGGCGTAAGTACGGCTTTATAGTGATTGTGTCAGGCATCGGTAACTGGTTCGAAATATTTTAATGGCGAAATTAAGCCAGTGCATTTTCTACAACAGGCAGCTTTCTTGGTTTAATACCTTTTACATGCTCGGCAATATGTTTGATATGGTCAGGCGTGGTGCCACAGCATCCGCCCACTATATTCACAAATCCTTCTTTTGCCCATTCTTCCAGGTAGTGACCTGTATCTTCCGGATGCTCATCATATTCACCCATTGCATTGGGAAGACCCGCATTGGGATAGGCAGATACATAGCAGCTGGCGATCTGCGACAACTCTTCAATATGCGGACGCATTTCTTTTGCTCCCAACGCACAGTTCAAACCAACGCTTAATGGTTTTGCGTGCATGATGGAAGTATAGAACGCTTCAAGGGTTTGTCCGCTCAATGTTCTTCCGGAAGCATCCGTAATGGTTCCACTGATCATTATTGGCAGCGGCGTTTTACCGCTATCCCTGAAATACTTCTTGATGGCGAAGATGGCTGCCTTTGCATTGAGTGTATCAATGATGGTTTCAATCAAAAGAATATCAACACCGCCATCAACCAGTCCTTTCACCTGCTCATAGTAAGCAGCTACTACTTCATCAAAGGTTACGGCACGGAAGCCGGGATTATTTACATCGGGACTAAGGGATAGTGTTTTATTCAATGGACCGATAGCACCAGCTACCCATGCCTCCCGGCCAGCCTGTTTAATGGCCTCGCGGGCACATTTGGCTGCTGCAACATTCAGCTCATAGGCGAGCGACTGCATTTCATAATCTGCCATGGCAATAGCTGTGCTGCTGAATGTATTGGTCTCGATGATATCGGCACCAGCGTCCAGGTATTGTTTATGAATTTCAGTAATGATCTGTGGCTGGGTAATGCAAAGAAGGTCATTATTACCTTTTACATCCAGATGCCAGTCTTTGAATCGTTCACCGCGGTAATCAGCTTCCTGCAGTTTATACCGCTGGATCATGGTGCCCATGGCGCCATCAATGATGAGAATGCGTTGTTCGAGTGCCTGTCTTATATCCATAGTTCTGAATTTTCTTTGATCGCTGAAGCTTTAGCGAAGGCGATCAAATATTAACAATCACAGAAATGTATTGTTGGGGCCTTTGAACTTATAAACGTTGGGAAACTATTGGGTGAGTTTCTTGGCGTTTATTAGTTCTGTTTTTTGGAACAGGCCGAACAATAAACAAATCCGCCTGAAATGTTTCGCAAAGCTACTATAAGTATATATAATAAACAAGATTATAACGCCGTGGTTCCTGTCTCGAGCCGACGGGGTTTAAACTGCGTGCTGCCATGGTTCGTGTCTCATGAACCTTATAAAAGGGGCCTGCTACTGTTTAAA
>CAMLGP010000129.1 GCA_946479535.1 uncultured Bacteroidota bacterium | reverse complement strand
TAAATAAAACTACCGGTATAATTACCGAAGAATACGAGGATTTCAATACAGAAGGGTATGATTATATATTAGAGAATCGGTTTCTCAAAGTCTCCGATAATCCACTTTCCACTTTTTCCATTGATGTGGATGCTGCTTCTTACAGCAATGTACGCCGCTACCTGAACCAGGGGCAATTACCACCTTCAGGTGCAGTGCGCATTGAAGAAATGATCAATTATTTCCATTATGATTACCCTCAGCCTGAGAATAATGATCCATTTTCCATCAATACTGAAATTTCTGATGCTCCATGGAATAAGGACCATAAGCTGGTACTGATCGGTCTGCAGGGAAAGAAGATACCTGTTGCGGGCCTTCCTCCTTCTAACCTTGTATTCCTGGTTGATGTATCCGGCTCCATGAATATGCCCAATAAATTACCATTGGTAAAGGCATCCATGAAAATGCTGGTTGATCAGTTACGGGAAGAAGATAAAGTAGCAATGGTAGTATATGCTGGTGCAGCAGGTTTGGTATTACCTCCCACTAGTGGTGCTGATAAAACAAAGATCAAAGATGCAATTGATAACCTTTCTGCTGGTGGCTCAACAGCCGGAGGTGCAGGTATTCGTTTAGCCTATAAAACTGCAAAAGAATTTTATGTAAAGGAGGGAAACAACCGCGTGATACTTTGTACAGACGGTGATTTCAATATTGGAGAGAGCAGTGATGATGCGATGGAGCGGATGATTGAGGAAGAGCGCAAGAGTGGGGTATTTCTTACGGTGCTGGGTTATGGTATGGGAAATTATAAGGATAATAAGATGCAGAAGCTGGCAGACAAGGGCAATGGCAATCATGCTTACATTGATGGTATGAGTGAAGCAAAGAAGGTATTGGTCAACGAGTTTGGCGGAACCCTATTTACTATTGCAAAAGATGTGAAGCTGCAACTTGAATTTAATCCTGCCAAAGTGCAGGGGTATCGCCTGATTGGTTATGAGAACAGGATGCTGGCAAAGGAAGATTTCAATGATGATAAGAAAGATGCTGGTGAATTGGGAAGCGGGCATACCGTGACGGCATTGTACGAGGTGATTCCCGTAGGTGTGGTAGATACTTTCCTCGCTAAAGTAGATGACCTCAAATATCAAAAAAATAAGAATGGAGCTACCGCCACTTCCCATAACAATGAGATACTTACAGTAAAGTTTCGTTATAAAGCACCGGATGGTGATGTAAGTAAACTTATTGAGCATCCTGTACTGGATAAACAGATCCCCGTGGCTCGTGCCTCTGAAAATTTCCGGTTTGCTACCGCCGTGGCCGAGTTCGGTATGTTGTTACGGAACTCCTCCTTTAAGTCAAAGGCAACATTTGGTAATGTAATAGACCTGGCGCGTAAAGCAAAGGGAATGGATGAAGAAGGATATCGTGCAGAATTTATCAGGTTGGCAGAAAACGCTCAATTGCTCGCCAAAGGCAATAACAGTAACGTAGATGAGGAGAGTAAGGCGGCTATTCTGCCAACCAGGTAAAGTAGTACTGATTAAAGTCTGGGCGTATTTCCGAGCCCATTATTAACCTGACTAACCATTACAATAAAAGTTACAGGTAACAATATTGGTTACTTAGCCGTAGTCTCTTTGGAGGGTATCACGCTCTTAGTTAAAGAGGTGAGTGATACAGGGGACTTCAAGATTCAACCTGGATTGGACTGGCTGGCAGGATCATATTTTTTGAGTTCCTGGTTGAAAAAAGGACGGGTACTTTAAGCTGCCCAGCTAATTATTAAGTAATCAAAATACAGTTTATGCCTAAAAATTTACACCTGTCAATTGAGGAACCCTGTCATGAGAATTGGGATAGGATGACTGATTCTGAAAAAGGAAAATTTTGTAATTCTTGCCAAAAACAGGTTATCGATTTCACGGGAATGACTGATGCACAGTTGACGGCATTCTTTAAAAATCCGGTTGCCGGTTCTGCATGTGGTAGATTTTATCATGATCAGTTAGATAGGCAGATCCCTGTTCCCCATAAAAGAATTCCATGGGTCAGGTATTTTTTTCAAATTACGTTGCCTCTTTTTCTTACAACACTTAAGTTAAATGCGCAAAAAAAGAAAGAATCCATTAAAATAGTTCAGACTGATAAGCCATCTGTGAGTGATAGGTCCGGCCTGATTGTATTGGGTGGTTATTCAACATCCAAAATTCGGCTTGATCAAAAGATCAGGATCAGGGGAAAAGTACTTAACGAGGAAGGAAGACCAATTCCTTTTGCCAGTATAGATAAGGGCCATGGAGGGACTGTGGCAGACAGCAGCGGAGCCTTCTCTATGGATCTACTGCCGGATACAACAAGTACTAAATTAGTGGTTTCATGCGTAGGCTATGAACCAGAAGAACTAACCATTCAGGAGAACCTGGTATTGAACGAGGAAGAAATCATAGTAAGGCTTAGAGGTAAAGTATTGAACCCCGTTACTGTAACCAGTGGATGGAAAACAACCCAGTGCAATATGGTGCTTGGCGGATTGTCAGTAACATATGGTCGCAAACCGTTATTGAGGAGAGGAAAGCCCGTCCATTTTTCATCTTTTAAGATCTTTTCAAACCCGGTAAGGGCAAATTCTTCAATATTTATTAAACCGGAAAAAACAGAACCGGGATCATATACTATTCAATTGCTTAACCTTTCCGGACAATCCATAAAACAGGAAGAAATAAAGATTGTAAAAGGAATGGGTGCATTTTCATTTTCAATTCCTGCTATCCCATCAGGTGCTTATATTGTGAACCTTTTAAATAAAAATACCGGTAATAAATTTTCTGAAGAATTGATTGTACAGTAAGAATCTGTATCCGGACTCAGCAAATGCAGCCACTTCCGAAAATAAAGAATTTGGAAAGAAACTATTAATTAATGAGGCCTTTCAACCTTTAAATGCAGGATGAAATTGTTCCAGCGTTTTTCTTAAAAACTCACGATCAAGATGGGTGTAGATCTCCGTGGTGGTAATGCTTTCATGCCCCAACATTTCCTGTACAGCTCTTAAATCGGCCCCACCTTCCACTAAATGCGTGGCAAAGGAATGCCGGAAAGTATGCGGCGATACAGTTTTCTTAATCCCTGCTTTTTTCACCAGGGCTTTTATGATCAGGAAGATCATTACCCTTGTGAGTTTTGTTCCGCGCTGATTGAGGAAGAGAATGTCTTCATTACCGGGTTTGGGACTTGTATGTACCCGGATATTATCCTTATATATCTGTATAAAATGAATGGCACTGCTGCCGATAGGTACTAATCGTTCCTTATTTCCTTTTCCAATTACCCGTATAAAACCAACGTCAAGATAAAGCTGGGATATTTTGAGATCCACTAGTTCACTTACCCGGAGGCCACTGCTATACAGGGTCTCCAGGATGGCTTTATTTCTGCCACCTTCAGGCTTGCTAAGATCAATCTGATTAATGATGGCTTCAATTTCCTGGAAACTCAATACATCAGGAAGTGCCCGTTTGAGTTTGGGGGCTTCCAGCAGGGTAGTGGGGTCTGTTTTGGAAATATTTTCCAGCAGGCAGTATTTGTAAAAAGATTTTATACCTGAGATAATGCGGGCCTGCGAGGCAGCGGTCATCCCAATCTCCGTTATCCATTTAAGGAACTGTTGAAGGTCTTTCAGCTCAATGGCATCAGGATTTTTTAATGAGGAGACTTCCTGCAGGTACTGCGTGAGTTTGTCAATATCCCGTATATAGGCTTCTACAGAATTGTCTGAAAGCGATTTTTCCAGCTGGAGATAAGCTTTAAACCCTTTTTTATAAACATCCCACATGAATGGCCTCCCCGTTTGGTATGATCAATCTACTTCAACTCCACTGCTTTCTCGATCTCTTTCCATTCACCGCCAATTTTCACCTTTGCCCAGAATCGGGTGGGAGTTATATTCACAGAATCAATATAATCATGGATGGCATCATAATCAATCTCGATCCTTTCACCAAAGGTCATCATTGCTGATTTACCAGTTGCTTTGTCTTCAGCAAAAAGATTGCCACGGTCAGAATAGGCAACCAGGGATTGATCAACCGAAAATTTGGGATCGATACTGTTGATGGCGCTGCTTTTGCGACTAATATTTTCTCTTTTATTAAAAGGTATTTTCAGCAAGTAACCTCTGCCATTGCTGCAGTCGTTAAAGGTTAACCATGCATAGCTGGTATCTTTTATGAAGCAGAATACTGCAGACGGATTCAG
This sequence comes from uncultured Bacteroidota bacterium, assembly GCA_946479535.1. The sequence goes on along the minus strand of CAMLGP010000129.1, from coordinate 3,068 downwards.
TTTTACAGGTGCTCCTACCAGGTCAACAATACCCATTTTACGATTTACACCCATATCAAGGTGGTTCCAAATGAGGGTATCTGCAGCACAGTTTTTGGGGCTTATATAAACATAAGGTTTCAGCGGATTGGCCTCATCTGAAAACTTGATGGTATCCTTCAGGCAGACTGTATCACAAAAAGAAGGAGGCGCAGACGATGATTTACAGGCGGAAAAGGTCCACAGGAGTATCGAGATCAGGAAAAGAGATAATAGTGCTTTCATAATTATTGATTTCGGTGGTCAAAAATAAGTATTCAGGCGTAGGTAATTTAAAATATTTGTGTAAGGAGTTTATTAATCGGTAATTCCACTATTTTGAAATAGTTTAGGGTCATACAAAAGCTACAGATAAAAAAGAACGGAAGAGGTAATCTGTGATCCCTTCTCACTAAAGTTTTCCCTGACTCTTTATTTCAGTTAGGAATACAACTTATTAGCCCATTAACTTGATCATTTCTATTTATCACTTATCTTCGAATTATGACGAAAATGAATCTGAGAGCTTTTGTCAAAAAGGCCAGGAAAAACAAAAGAAGTCTTAGGAGATTCCTTACTAAAATGGAGAAGCAGCCTTCCCGGCATCTCTCTGCCTATGCAGCCCTGGCTGAACCTACTGTATGGAAAGAAGTAGATTGTTTGCATTGCGCCAATTGCTGCAAAACAATGACGCCCACATTTACGCCAACAGATATCAAACGGATCTCTGCACACCTGGGTCAGACCCCTGACGAGTTCAAAGCAAAATATCTTTATAAAGAAAGAGGCGGAGATGGCGACTGGCTTAATAAGAAAACTCCCTGCCAGTTCCTGAACCTGAAAGATAACAAGTGCAGCATCTATGCTGTTCGTCCGGCTGATTGTGCCGGCTTCCCCCATTTGCAGAAAAAGGTAAAAGACTTTGGTCATGTATATAAGCAGAACATCGAGTGTTGTCCCGCCACTTATAGAATGGTAGAAAGAATGAAAGAGGCGGTGGAGAGTGGAGACATCCGGCTGGCCAAAATTTAACTTTTGGTTACTTCAGCTTAAGAAAAAAAGCCACAACTCAAAAGGATAAAAGAGTAATTCAATGATAGCTGGAAAGGTAAGGCTGAACTTGGGCAGATCATTGCCTAACTATAAATAAACATCTTCCAGTAAAAAATACTCCGGTTCCCGATCTTTATATAACGTAATGGAAAGGATATGGTATTGTATCCATTTATATCCTGGATGTAAATGGAGATAATGATCCGCTGCAAACTGAATATTCCGGAATTTTTTACGGGTGACCTTGTCTTCCGGGTAACCCCTTTCTGTAGAATGGAGGCATTTCACCTCTATAAAACAAAGTATATTTTCTTTCAGGGCAATGATATCTATCTCATAATGGCAATAGCGCCAGTTTCTATGTAAAATAGTATAATGGTTAGCGATCAACCAAGCTGTTGCCAGATCTTCACCGGTCTTTCCTGTTTCCAAATGAGCGGCCATACTTATCTTTGAATGATTATACAAAATTATGAAGGGAATAGCATTGCTGACTGGCACTGTAAAGCATTATGATTGGGGAGGGACTGATTTTATTCCTTCTTTATTAAACGTTTCAAATCCTAAACAGGAACCTTTTGCGGAATACTGGTTGGGTGTACATCCACAGGCAGCGGGTAAAGCGGAAATGGAAAACGGGAAAGCTGTTTCTTTACCTGATATCATTAATAGCGAAGGAAAGAAGGTGCTTGGAGAATATGTTTTTAAACGTTTCGGCAATTTGCCGTACCTGCTCAAAGCACTGGATGTAAAAAAAATGTTATCCATACAGGTACATCCTTCCAAATCACAAGCTGAGAAGGATTTTGCTAAAGAAAATGCAGCCGGTATCCCGGTGGATTCGCCTCAACGGAATTACAAGGATACCAATCACAAGCCTGAATTAATGTTGGCTATGGGAGAGTTCTGGTTACTGCATGGGTTCAAACCTGCTGATCTATTAAAACAAACGCTTAATAATGTGCCCGAGCTGAAATTCCTTGTGCCCATTTTTGAGCACTCGGGATATGAAGGGCTATATAAGTATGTAATGGAGATGCCCCAGGAAGAAGTAAATGCAAAACTGGAACCCTTGGTGGAGAGGATTGTGCCTTTATATAAAACAGGTAAGCTGAAGAAATGGGATGAACATTACTGGGCTGCAAAAGGCACAGTTAATTTTTCTCAGCCAGGAAGAACAGATAGAGGATTGTTCTCTGTATATCTTTTCAACCTGGTTAAAGTAAACAGGGGAGAAGCGGTATTCCAGGATGCCGGTGTGCCGCACGCCTACCTGGAAGGACAAAATATTGAGATCATGGCCAGTTCAGATAATGTGTTGAGAGGCGGATTAACCACCAAGCATATTGATGTAAAGGAATTACTTAAACACACGCGTTGTGAGCCTACAATTCCGAACATCCTGAAGGGTGAGCAGAACGGGAAGGAATTGGTATACAAAACGCCTGCACCTGATTTTGAGCTAAGCTCATTTATTATAAAAAAGGGGGAGTCTGCCAGTTTTACATCTTCCACAACAGATATATTGTTATTGGTAAATGGTGTTGTGAAGGTGGATGACGGTAAATCATCCATTGAATTAAAAATTGGTCAGCCATCCGGGATTGTATTTGCAGGAGAGGATGTGCAACTAACAGCACAGGAGGATGCCCTGCTTTTCAAGGCCTCTGTACCTTTGGCCAAATAACCTTATTTTTGCACCGAAATATAACGTCATGAAATTTTCGAAATCAACCGTCTGGACCTTTGTAATTCTGATACTTACCGCTTCGCTTTACCGCGTATGGAGCCAACGCCCATTCGGCTTTGCCCCACAGGTAGCGATGGCTATATTTGGTGGTGCCGTAATAAAAGATAAAAAGCTGGCACTGGTGCTCCCGCTTCTTTCCATGCTAATTTCTGATGGCCTTTATCAAATTTTGTATACTTATGATTTAAGTCCAATAAAAGGATATTACCGCGGTCAGTGGGCCAATTATTTGTTATTTGCCGTCATC
>CAMLGP010000128.1 GCA_946479535.1 uncultured Bacteroidota bacterium | reverse complement strand
TATTTCAGCAATGTTGCTTACCGTGCAGGATTCTTTATTGGTGAAGACTACATCATAGTTCAAAAGAAATTACCGTTGCTTGGATTTTCACTGGGTGCAGGACTTCCTATTCGCAACTATAATCGCCTTAGTCCCGGCCAGGCTACCATTATTAACCTGGGGATGGAATTTATCAAGAGAGGAAATAATGATAATTTGCTGAAGGAAAACCTGTTTCGCTTATCTGTAGGATTCTCTTTTAGCGATTTCTGGTTTGTAAGAAGGAAATATGAATAATTCCGCAACAATATTCAAAACATTTTCATTTGCAGCAGCTCTCTTTGTGAGCTGCTGTTTTGTTTGTAGTTGTGAGAATTCACAAAAAGAAATCGATGCATGGGTAAAAGATACAATGGTCATAGACACTGTATCCAAAGTAACCAGCTTCCTGAGCCAGGAAGGAAAAGTAAAGTCAAAGTTGACCGCACCTTTAATGCTGATGGTTCAGACAGATACCGGGCAGTTTGTGGAATTTACCCAAACACTTCATGCGGATTTCTATAATGATAGTGCGAAGGTTGATAGCTGGCTGGATGCACGTTATGGGAAATATTTACAAACGAGGGAAAAAGTTTATCTGCGTGATAGTGTGGTGGTGATAAGCGCCAAGGGCGATACTCTCCGGTGTCATGATCTCTGGTGGGATCAGGCAAGAGGAATATTTTATACAGACACTGTAGCTACCTATCATTCTCCCGGTAATGCTATTCAGGGTGGGAAGGGAATGGAAGCCACGCAGGATTTCAGCAGTGTTACATTCAAGGCTCCTATTGGTGATATGAAGATATCTGATACAGGTTTTGCAGAATAAAATGCTGACCTGTTGATTAAAAAACTCAATCCCGGATCTGTGTCCGGGATTGAGTTTTTTGTTGAGAGCCAACCTTAGTGTTTTTCATAATTGCTTAATCATTGTTTCTTCATTGGCTCAGATCTCAAGGGCGGTTTTCGGTAGATATTTGGATTAAAACGGGACTTTTGTTCTGTGATGATCGATTATTCATCAACCAGTCACTACACCAAAAATAGGGGCTGTTTGAATACGTAAACAGAGGATGTTTTGGCGATTCCGGCCATATAGAAATTACTGGCAATCCCGTATTGTTACGAAGAAAATAACTCTCTCATTTTGCCTTTTCTTACCTTCCGTTCTTAAATGTATTCATATGTCATTGAAAAATAAGACCGTTCTAATTACAGGAGCAAGCAGAGGAATTGGAAAGGCAATAGGGCTTCGTTTAGCGAAGGAAGGAGCCAACATTATTGTTGCTGCAAAGTCTGTGGAAGAAAATTCAAAACTGGGGGGTACCATTTTCTCTGCAGCCGCTGAAATAGAGAAGGCAGGAGGGCAGGCGCTGGCTATTCAATGTGATATCCGCTATGAAGAACAGATCAATAATGTGATCAATAAGGCAACTGAGAAATTTGGTGGAATTGATATCGTAGTCAATAATGCTTCAGCCATTTCTCTCACTTCCACAGAATTGACAGAACCCAAGAGATATGATCTCATGCAGGATATTAATGTGCGGGGAACCTTCTTTGTAACAAAAGCCTGCATCCCTTATCTGAAAAGATCATCTAACGCGCATATACTTACCCTATCTCCTCCTCTTAATATGAATCCGAAATGGTTTGCAGGGCATGTAGCCTACACCATCACCAAATTCAATATGTCCATGATGGCAATAGGCTGGGCCGCAGAATTGAAGAAATATAATATCGCATCCAATGCGCTCTGGCCCAAAACAACAATCGATACTGCTGCTGTAAGAAATCTATTGGGTGGTGATGCTCTGGCCAAAATGAGCCGTAGCCCTGAGATATTGGCGGACGCAGCCTATTATATTTTCAGTCAGCCTTCAGCCAATTGCACCGGCAATTGTTTCATCGATGAAGAAGTTTTAGCGAAGGAAGGCATTACTGACCTGGAAAAATATGCGGTAGTAAAGGGAGGTAGGCTCTATCCCGATCTGTTTGTTGATTAAAAAAGCATCCGCCAGTGGCGAATGCCTATATATAGAAGTCCTTAACCAACATTTGGTAAAAGTTACAACAGTTTAACGACACGGATGTAAGCCGATTTTTGCAAAATTCAATAAGACTGGACTAACTCATCATTCAATCTTCTCTGGACGCATTTGCGGGAAGAATAAAACATCCTGAATGGAAACCTGGTTGGTAAACAGCATGCAAAGCCTGTCAATACCGATACCAATACCTGCAGTTGGTGGCATTCCATATTCCAGTGCGCGAAGAAAATCATGGTCAATGAACATGGCCTCATCATCACCCCTTTCCATAAGCTGTACCTGGTCTTCAAATCGCTCCCGCTGATCAACTGGATCATTCAGCTCACTATAGGCATTGGCTATCTCTTTGCCATTGATCATTAACTCAAATCGTTCTACAAGACCTTGTTTATCCCTGTGCTTTTTGGTTAGAGGGCTCATCTCAACCGGGTAATCAATAATGAATACCGGCTGAATATAATGATGCTCACATTTCTCGCCGAATATTTGGTCAATCAGCTTGCCCTTACCCATTTTATTATCAGTATGAATACCGAGCTGCTTGCAAACTGAACGAAGCTGGTCTTCATTCATGCGACTAACATCAAATCCTGTGTGTTCCTTAATTGCATCATAAATGCTGATACGCTGGAAAGGTGCTTTAAAGGAAATGATCTTATCACCTACCTGTACGTCTGTAGTGCCGCAAACATCCAGGGCGGCTTTTTCCAGTAATTGCTCGGTAGTGGTCATCATCCAGAGATAATCCTTGTAAGCCACATAGAATTCAAGTATGGTAAACTCGGGATTATGCGTTCTGTCCATTCCTTCGTTACGGAAGTTGCGGCTGAATTCATATACCCAGTCAAATCCACCAACGATCAGGCGCTTCAGGTATAATTCATTTGCAATGCGGAGATAGAAAGGAACATCCAGTGCATTATGGTGCGTAATGAATGGCCTTGCCAATGCACCTCCGGGAATGCTTTGAAGAACCGGCGTATCCACTTCCAGTGCATTGTGCACGTTTAGAAATTCACGGATGGAATTGATCAGTTTGGTTCTTTTAACGAAAGTTTCCTTAACTGAAGGATTGATCAGCAGATCAGCATAACGCTGACGATACCTGAATTCAGGATCTGTTACGGCATCAAAGGTTTGCCCTTCGGCTTCCTTTACAATTGGTAAAGGACGCAAGGATTTGCTTAGCAGGGTCAGTTCTTTAACGTGAACTGATGTTTCACCAGTTTTTGTAATAAAGGCATATCCTTTTACACCAATGATATCTCCGATATCAATCAGTTTTTTCCAAACGATGTCATAAAGAGATTTGTCTTCACCCGGGCAGATATCATCCCGGCGGATGTATAACTGAATTCGGCCATGAGCGTCCTGGATCACGGCAAAATTGGCCTTTCCCATATCCCTTACACTCATGATCCGGCCTGCGAGGCACACTTCCTGGAACTGTTCTTTTGTTTCCTCTTTATATTTTTCTTTTATATAAATTGAATAACTGTTTACGGGGTATAAAGGGGCTGGATAAGGCTCAATACCCATCATAATGAGTTCGGCCAGTTTTTCCCGCCTGAGCTGCTCCTGTTCTGACAAAGTTTGCGTAGTAGTCATATTTTAAAAAAGTGGGGCAAAGGTACTGTATTCGCCCCGCAGTTGGGTTTCCGGCAGGGGTTGATTGAGGACTGATGCAACATGCTATTTATTTGGCAGTTACGTATGTTTCCTAAATCCGCTCCGCGGAAAATCCTTAAAGTATCGTCAAACCTTGCAACGTTTATAGGATAATTGCCTTCTGACAGGTATTTTGTGGCTAATTAAAACCCATCTTTCGTATATGAAAACCTATCTCGCTGCCTTAATTATCGCTATGGTAATTCTACCTGCAACCTCTTTTTCCCAATTTGGCAAATTGAAGAATCTTGTGAGCAAAGGAACCGGATCCGGAGTCACTGAAAATGAAGCCGGCCAGGGTATAAAAGAAGCACTTGCGAAAGGTGTAACAACTGCTGTACTTAACCTCAATAAAACAGATGGCTTTTTTGGAAGCAATATTTATAAGGTGTTGTTACCACCAGATGCGCAGAAGATTGAAACTACATTGAGAAAGGCTGGTATGGGTGCCCAGGTGGATAAAGCGATCCTTGCCATTAACCGTGGCGCAGAAGATGCGGTAGGTTTTGCAAAAGATATTTTTATTTCTGCTATTAAGGAAATGACATTGACAGATGCATTGAATATCCTGAAAGGAAATAAAGATGCTGCAACGCAGTATTTCAAACAGAAGACATCAGAAAAACTGATCGCTGCATTTACGCCTTCAGTAAAATCTTCGCTGGATAAAGTAGAGGCAACAAAATATTATGGCGATATCGTTACTACGTATAATAATTTTCCCACTACTTTCAAGAAAGTAAATCCTGATCTTCCTTCTTATGTGGTTGGAAAGTCTGTAGATGCATTGTTTGATCAGGTTGCAAAGGAAGAAGCGAATATTCGTGATAATCCAATGGCGAGAACAAGCGATATCCTGAAGAAAGTATTCGGTAGCAAGTAATAACTATAAAATCATTGAGGCCTGAAGGCCTCCAAATCGGAAGGGAGAAGTTTTTTGCTTTCTCCCTTCCGATTTTTATTTTGATAAGAGTGAAGTCAGGTGCCAGCAAGCAGAACCTGCCAGGCTTCCTGCACTTTACCATTATTCAATAGCTTCTGCGCATAGCTATGTAATTCCTTTTCCATTTCCTCAGGGTTAATACCATAATACTGGATGATCTGTTTCAAATGATCATCATCAAATGCCGGATCAATAACAGGCATTTCATGCACATTGGCTAATTGTCCCAAATGATTCCCGGTGAGTATTTTGCTATTCTTTATTGTTGCAGGTAAACTGTCGATACCAATTCCCAGTTTCACATTTGGTTTTTCTACTTCAAATAGATTGCTTTCATCCACCCTGCAATACCAGTTGGCACCGAGGCGTGCAATATGATGGATCTTTTGCTGAACAGGTCTGTTGTTTTCATCAAGCAGGCTGTCATCAATATGCATTACCAGTACTTCGCATATAACAAGGTTTCCCGCACCACCTTCAGTACCTAATGGCTTAATCTCATTAACCCTGCATTCCATCTTAATATGGCTTTCCCTGACCATGGGCGGTTTTACCACGGTGGCAGGCTGTTCTGTGAAACCTGCTTTAATGAACTCACTTACCTCTTTGGGGAATTCACAGCTTGCGAGTGAAACCTGCTGCACCATATCATAGGTCACGATATTGATCACTACTTCTGGAACCTCCATTACATTTTCAAGGGTGTGTTTGACAGTATTATCTCTCAATCGCCGGGATGGGGAGAAAACTACAATGGGTGGCTGGGTTGAGAATAAATTGAAAAAGCTGAAGGGGCTCAGGTTTACCTGGCCATTTTTGTCAATAGTGGAAGCAAAGCAGACCGGTCTGGGAGCTATTACATGTTGCAGATAGTATTGTTTGTCAACTGGTTTTAGCTGTTGCAGGTCAAAAATCATGGCCGCAAATTAAGGAAGGTTTGGAGAAGAAAGCTCTAAAGCTTGATAGGGCCATGTACTGGTTATGGTACGTTTAACTACCGTTTACCTACTGTTTAACCATTGATTCTTTTCTGAATATCTTATGATTTACTTCTGTTTATCTTGTGTTTATAAACAGAGGATAAACAGAGGATGAACAGAAGATAAACAGAAGATAAACAATACTTAAATACTGGATAAACCTGGGATAAGCATACAGGGAACTGGAGATTAGCTGTCCAAGCCTTCCTCTTACTCGATAAATACCATTTAACCGACCGAATTCCCGCTCATCAAGATTTAAATATTCCCGGTAACAGAATCTCCTCATATTCGTTCTACGAAAGACTTCGTTCTAAAACGTAAACCAATAAATCAATAAAGTATGAGGAAGCTATTTCTAGCCATGACAGTTGCCGCCTTATTTGTGACGGCAGCAAACTCTCAGGATCATGACAATCACGATAAAGACAGCAAACAACGGATTGAAGGCAGTGGCAATGTTGTTACCAAAGAGTTCAACATAAGTCCTTTTTCTCAACTGGATGTAAAAGGAGTTTTCAGCGTACTCCTAACCCAGGGAAATAAAGAAGGTGTGAAGATTGAAGCGGATGATAACCTGCAATCATTGTTTGATGTAAAGAATGATGGATCAACACTGGTAATTAGCATGAAGGATAATTCAAACTTCAACAGCAAGAAGAAACTGAAAGTTTATGTTACGTTTAAAAAACTGAACAGTATGAACCTGAAAACTGTTGGCGATATTTCTTCGGAAAACAACCTCAATTTTGATGATCTGAAGATCTCCAATAAAAGTGTAGGTTCAATTGATCTTAAAATGACAGCCCAGAGTATTGATGTTGATAATAAGAGTGTAGGTAGTGTAAAGCTGAATGGCAAGGCAGAGAATGCAATTATCAGGAATAAAGGAGTTGGAAGTGTACAGGCTGCCAGCTTTATTGTTCAGAAAATGGATATAGATAATAGTGGGGTTGGTTCAGCTGAAGTGAATGCTGCAAAAGAAATCATAGTTAAAGATTCTTTCCTGGGAAAGGTGACCAATAAAGGTGCTGCACCTGTAAAAAAACTGAAGAAAGTCGCTATCTAAAAGTCGAAAAGTATAGTTTGAAAAATAAAGGGGCTATCTCAAAAGTCCGAGATAGACCCTTTTTATTCGGGTAGGTGATGGAGAAAATTTCCATTTACGCGAATTCAGGGGGCTTTAAAAACCTTTGAGACAGCCTCTTCTCAATTGTAATATCTGTATGGCCTTGTGAATCAAGGTCCAATTTCCGAATATTATTTCTTTTGACCGAGTATACTCCAGTCCGTTTCTTCTGCTATAATCGTATTCTTCAATCTGCCTAATCCTTCAATTTCCATTTCCACTACATCATTAGGCTGCAGCCATTGTTCCTGATAATTAGGATCATTGAGTTTCCCTGTTCCATTTAGCTCCAGAAAGCATCCTGTGCCCACTGTTCCGCTCCCAATTACTTCTCCTGGGTAAAGCTCCACTCCATAAGAGGCCCTCTCAATAAGCTCAGCAAAGGTCCAGTCCATATCAGAAAGATTACCCTCACTTACCTGCTTACCATTGACCCAGCATTTCATAGGAAGATTCCAGCTTTTGCCTGTATGATTTTCCCTGGGCGCTACTTCAAAATCCTGTAGTTCATCCAGCGTAACAAGCCA
>CAMLGP010000127.1 GCA_946479535.1 uncultured Bacteroidota bacterium | reverse complement strand
GGTATATAACCCTCGCTTATGCCGAAAAATACCCTGACCGGTTGCAGGCTTTCGGGCTCTTCCATTCCACTGCTTACCCGGATAGTGAGGAGAAAAAAGCTGCCAGGCGCAAGGGGATCGGGTTTATCCGGGAAAACGGTGCCTTCGAATTTTTACGAACCACCAGCCCAAACCTGTTCTCGCCTGTTTTCAAGGCAGAAAATCAGGCAATTGTTGAGAGTTTTATTATGAGCCTGAACAACTTTTCACCAGAATCACTCGTTTATTATTACGAGGCAATGATCAAGCGTCCGGACAGAACAAACCTGCTAAAAAACACAAAAATCCCGGTGCTTTTTATAATGGGAGAACATGATACAGCAATACCTCTGCAGGACACGCTTAAGCTATGTAGCCTGCCTGAAAAAGCGTATATTCATATCTTCAGGAAATCCGGACATATGGGAATGATGGAGGAGGCTGATTTAAGCAACGATTTTCTCAAGCAATTTTTGGACGGAGCCTGGTTATTTTGATCCGATCGATGAAACGTTTCATAGTCATATTGACAACGCTGTTATTCTCTAAAGCGCTACTGGCCGAGCATATTACCGGCGGTGAAATGTTCTATAGCTATGTGGGATTCTCTAACGGTCAGCACCAGTACCATGTAACCCTGAAACTTTACCGCGACTGTTTTTCTGCCGGCGCCCAACTGGATGCCAGTGCTGCCATAGCAGTCTACAATAAATCTACAAATGCCATTGTGTGGCAAGGTCTTGTTCCTATGGAAGGGGGCCCTCAGCAGCTTCAGCTTGGCTATCCGGGGCCCTGTATCACCAATGCGCCCCAGGTTTGTTATCAGGTAGGGTATTATGAGTTTGACGTTAGCCTTCCTGCCAGCATAAATGGATATACTGTAGCCTATCAACGTTGCTGCCGCATCAATGGTATCAGCAACCTGTTGGGTTCCGGGAACCAGGGAGCTACTTATACAGCTGATATCCCAGGTACTTCCATGCTTGCATCTGCACCAGTAAACAATAGCGCACGCTTTGTAGGAATTGATACTGTGATCGTGTGTGGAGGATATCCTTTCACTTATAGCTTTGGAGCAGTTGATGCTGATGCTTCTGATGTTTTACGTTATTCATTTTGCAATGCATGGATTGGTGGTAGTTCCGGGAACCAGGCCCAATCTGCGCCTAACCCACCCGCAGCTCCGCCCTATACAAGTGTTAGCTATAACAGTCCGTTTAATGCTTTCAGTCCATTAGGGCCCAGCGTGTCCATAAACCCCAATACAGGCCTGATCACTGGTACCTCTCCTGCCCAGGGTATATACGTGGTAACGGTTTGCGTGGAAGAAATAAGGCAGGGTGTGGTAATAGCTACTCAACGCAAGGACCTGCAGATAAAAGCTGGTGGTTGTGATATTGCCAAAGCACAACTTGACCCCCAGTATATCACCTGCGATGGCTTTACCATGAATTTTTCCAACAAAAGCAATAGCCCGCTGATCAATTCCTTTTACTGGGAATTTGGAGACCCTGCCAGTGGTCCAGATAATTCATCAACTTCCCCAACTCCAGTACATACCTATACAACAGCTGGTGATTACACAATCAAGCTGGTCACTAACCGTAACCAGGATTGTTCAGATTCTACAACAGCAAAAGTGGGTGTCTGGCCTGGTTTCTTCCCGGAATTCAATGCCGCAGGTATCTGCCTGACCAAACCTGTGGTAATGACAGATCAGACCGCAACCAACTATGGTGTGGTTGATTCATGGACCTGGGATTTTGGTGATGGCGGACAGGCAACAGTAAAAAATCCAACACATACCTACTCATCTATCGGTCCCAAAATTGTGCTATTAACAGTAACTAACAGTAAGGGCTGTACGGATACTGTATCTCATGTGGTAAATGTTATAGAGAAACCGCCAATTACGCTGGGATTTAAAGATACCCTGATATGTGTACCAGATGCAGTAACGTTGCAGGCATCGGGTACAGGTGTATTTAGCTGGGCGCCGAATTTCAATATGGTCAACGGCAATACAGGAACACCAACAGTGAATCCTGCCAATACCACTACCTATCATGTAACGCTGGATGAACAGGGATGCGTAAATAATGATTCGGTGCGTGTTCGTGTGGTAAACTTTGTTACGCTCAATGAAATGAAGGATACCACCATTTGCCAGACAGACCCTGTGCAATTGCAGGTTGTGAGTGATGGATTACAATACCAATGGTCTCCTGCGCCTGACGTAAACAATCCCAACATTCAAAACCCAATTGGCATAAATGGCAATACTGCAATCTACACTGTAATTGCAAAAATTGGAAGTTGCACAGCACAAAAAGATATTGGCGTTACTGCTGTACCGTATCCAAAAGTTAACGCAGGATTAGATACCACTATTTGTTATAATACAGACGCCGCTCTAAAGGGCAGCCATGACGGCTCAACATTTGCCTGGACCCCCGTTAGCTCACTCACCAATGCCAATACGCTCAATCCAATTGCCCATCCCCGTGATACAACCCGATATATCCTGACGGTGTATGATACTAAAGGTTGTCCCAAACCGGGAAGAGATACAGTTTACGTAAATGTATTACCGAAGATCAGGCCATTTGCAGGCAACGATACTATGGTAGTGGTTGGACAGCCCTTGCAATTGAATGCAGAAGGAGGAGCGAGTTATATCTGGAGCCCACCCACCGGATTAAATGATCCCAATATCAAAAATCCCATAGGGCGATATGAAGCAGAGATCGACAGCGTGAAATACATGGTACAGGTGTTTAACCAGGCGGGCTGTGTGGATACGGATTATGTGAAGGTGACCGTATTCAAGACCAACCCCTATGTTTTTGTACCAACAGGATTTACACCTAATGGAGATGGCCGGAATGATGAAGTGAAACCCATTGCTGTGGGGGTAAAAACAATCAAATATTTCAGTATCTATAATCGTTGGGGCCAATTGATATTCACCACTACCACTAATGGAAAAGGATGGGATGGAACACTTGGTGGAACGCCACAGGGCAGTAATGTCTTTGTGTGGATGGTTAGTGCCATTGACTACCTGGATAAGCCCATATTCCTTAAGGGAACAGTTACGCTGATACGATAACAATCTGTTATCCGGAATATTCCCCAACTAAATTCACAGTAAATTGCAGCCTCAATAATTGAGCGCTTATGTCTAAGATTGTAATGATAACCGGAGCCAGTTCAGGTTTTGGAAAAGCCTGTGCAGAGGTATTTGCTTCCAATGGATATGATGTGATATTGAATGGCCGGAGAAAGGATCGGCTGGAAGAGTTGTGCCGTTCATTGGAGAAACGGTATAATATGGCCGGATATGTGTTGCCTTTTGATGTGCGGGATCAGCAGGCTGTGTTTGAAAGTGTCAGGTCATTACCTGCCAGCTGGCAGAATATAGATGTGCTGATCAATAATGCCGGTCTGGCACTGGGACGGGATTATTTTGAAGAAGCGAATCTGGAAGACTGGAACATTATGGTGGACACCAATGTAAAGGGATTTGCCTATGTGGCACAGGCGGTGGCACAACTGATGGTAAAGCGCAAACAGGGACATATCATAAATCTTGGATCAGTAGCTGGAAAACAGGTATATGAGCGCGGTAATATGTATTGTGCCAGCAAATATGCCGTGGATGCATTGAACCAGGCGATGCGGATTGATATGCTGCGGCACAATATTAAGGTCACTGGCATTCACCCAGGCGCTGCCCTAACTGAATTTTCGATTGTAAGATTCAAGGGTGATGAAAAAACTGCGGATAGTGTATATAATGGAATTAATCCTTTATCCGCAAAAGATGTAGCTGATGTTATATATTACTGTACTACCCTGCCAGCCCATGTTTGCATCGATGATCTGATGTTGACATGTACGAGGCAGGCAGATGGGATTTATTTTTACCGGGATGAGATAAAATAGACTTTCTTACCATTTAACCAATTTGGCAGTAGTTCTTCTATGTGTTGTTAAGTCTTCAATTAGCAAAGTATAAATGCCGGCGCTTAAGGAATCTACGTTCCATAATTCTTCAGCTTTCGAAGTTTGTACCACCTCAATTATACGGCCGCCAATGTCAACCATGGTAAGACGCAGCTTTTTTAGGCCTTTGTTTTTAATTCGAAGAATGCTTCTTACCGGATTAGGAAGTATCTGTATGCTTTCTGCAAGTACAGGATCTATTATAGCTGTGGCAGTATAGTTTAGACCTTGCGACATACTGCTTTTACAGCCATTCTGGGTTTGCTGCACTGTATAGGTGCCTCCGGTTACAGGCTGATAAGTTGCATTGGTTGCACCAGTAATTGGATTACCATTAAGAAACCATTGATTACCGGATGGTGTAGAAGAACTGAGCGTAGTGCCATTTAATGTAATGACTGGTTTAGGCAATCCGCCAGGGCGGAAATTTATAGAATCAGAGTAATAATAACTATTGCGATAAAAAAGCTTTATTCTGACCCGGTAGATACTATCTGATGAGAGACCCTGTAATAGAATATCTGCTTTAACGGTGCTGTCTTTAACTGAAAGCGGATTGGACTGAACGGTCCTGAATTTTCCGCCAGCGCCATATTCAACCCAAATACTATCCACACGCGAAAGTGCTGCAGAAACGCTGGCAGTAATTCTGGCATTACAGGTAGGTTCCAGACTGGCCGAAAGTGAATCAATATCATATTCTCGCATATCTTTTGAAAGCAGGGTACCGTAATCACCTCCAATAAACAATGTAGTATCCGTGGTCATTTCAATAGTATGACAATCCCACGTTGCTCCCATATCAGGTTTCCAGTTTTTACCTCCATTAAAGGTCTTATATATGCCGCCATACCCACTGGTTAAATAGCCAATTTTTTCATTGAAGAAACGGATGGCAAAAACATCATAAAAATTTGCATTATCGGGATAAACATACATAAACTGCCATGTCTTGCCACTATCCAGTGTGCGATAATTAGCTCCGCCACTTCCACCTAAATAACCAACGGCGGGATTTACAAACCAAAGACTGCTATAAGCGTAACCAGATGAGGTCAGAATAGTTGTCCATGTCTTTGCACTATCAATGGTTTTGTACAAATACGGACCTAATGTACCATAACCCGTTTTTTCATCAACAAAAAACAGGTTTCGCACAGTCCCATATTGTGATTGGTATAGCGTTCGCCAGGTTTCACCTCGGTCCATTGATTGCAACATATAGTTGCCATAAGCGGCCTTAAGATTAATATAGATGGTGTTTTTTATAGTAAAGAAGCCGCTAATATATTCGGTCTGATAATACGGAATCGGCAAATCAACCGGTTGCCAATTCAATCCGCCATTGGTTGTTTTATACATACGAACCGGGCTTTCAGCAAAGGCAAGACCAGAATCAGCTGAATAAAAATGGAGGTAAGTGAATCTTTGATTAGAAGTATCGTCTGTTATAATTGGCAATTTTGCCCAACTTTGACCGCCGTTAGTAGTCTTGTATAAATTCCACCACACTCCCGCATAACCAACAGAAGGTGTTGGGAAGGAAATGGGTCTTACATCATTATAGAATGGAGAATAATCCATATAGCTATTTCCACCATCTATGGTTTTGAAGATCACTCCACGAAGACCAGCAAAATAACCAGTAGTGGCACTTGTAAAAAAACAGGAGTATATTCCAAACCTGTCGCCAGTATGATTATACTTAAATTCCCAGTTTGTGCCACCGTCTGTACTTCGGTAAAGTGATCCGTCTTCTCCAACTGCAAACACGGTAGTAGTACTGGCAAAACCGAAATTATAAATCCTGCCATAGGTTGAGGCCAGAACCCTGGACCATGTTGAACCTCCATCGGTAGTTCTGAAAATACCGTCAAATTCCTTATAGGCGAATCCCAGGTTGCGGTCAAGGAATTCCATTGCCAAAAATCCATAGCCGGAAGGAGCATTATAGATCGTATCCCATGCCAGCCCGCCATTGACCGTTTTAAAAACCGTACCATAGCTGGTGGCATACCCCAACTTTCCGTCAATAAAATCAAATGTTCTGATATTTGGTGTAACAGTAACCGATTGCCAAGTTAATGCACCATCTGTTGAGCGGTAAAGAATAGCTGTGCCAATATTAGAATTCTTGCAAAGTGCAAAAACCGTATCCTTGTTAATGATCTGGATTTTATCAATAACATTATCCTGCTTTATTACCCCCTTAATCCAGCTGTTTGCTCCATCAATACTTATATAAACTGTTGTATCTGCACCGCCAATCACCAGAAAACTATCTTTAACGTCCATTGCACTACAACGGGGAAAATAATTGCTATTATTCCAGGTAACCCCTCTATTGGCTGTTTTCAAAAGATCACCATTGGTATTTATAATAAAACCGGTGGAATCATTAACAAATACCACCTTGTTATTTAGAAACCCGGAAGGTTGAGGATTTGACCAGTTGAATTGTGCTGAAGCAGAAAAAAAGAAGGTTAGGCAACAAATGGTAGCAAGGATTCTATTCATGGCAGTAGTGGTGTTCCACTAATATAATAAAATCCTGCAGAAGAGGAATGCTAAAGTCACTGTGCTTACCAAAAAGGGGGCAGGAAAAAGTTTCCTGGGTTAAGAATCAGTCTCTTACCCCGGAAGTCTTTCCGGGGTTTTTTATACCTTCACTGGCAAACAATACTGGCAAGATGAAAAAAATCGCCTTATTAGGGTTACTATTTATAACCAGTATATCACTAATACATTCCCAACAAGCACTTACTGAAAAACAACAAAATGCCATCACCCACTTAATTGATCAATATTCAGAGGCCAGAGAGAAAATTGATACTAACCTGCTGAAATCAATATTGACTACTGATATTGATCAGTTGGTTTCAAACGGGGAGTGGCGAAAGGGAATAGCTTCAGCAGTAGCCGGGATGGTTAAAAGTTCTGGTACTCAGCCAGGCACGAGAACACTGAAGGTAGAAAGTATAAAGATGCTAAACTCTACAACAGCCATTGCAGATTGCCGTTATGAGATCACCAATACTGATGGATCTATACGAAAGATGTGGAGTGCATTTATTGTAGTGAATGAAAAAGGAAAATGGAAGATCAGTG
The DNA here is from genome assembly GCA_946479535.1 of uncultured Bacteroidota bacterium. The sequence goes on along the minus strand of CAMLGP010000127.1, from coordinate 204 downwards.
GTATCAGGAATATGCTGCCTTCAGGTCAATAACCCTTCCCATTATATACAAGAAACATCCTCCTTGCAGACAATTCCCATTGTCCAAATCAACCCCTTATATTGTCTAATTCCCACCCTGAGACGGCCTGGTTCAGACATTACCTTTGTGTCATAAAGATTGATAGCTACAAAAAAATCCAAATCAGAATAAGGCTCAATCAAC
>CAMLGP010000126.1 GCA_946479535.1 uncultured Bacteroidota bacterium | reverse complement strand
CCAGAAAGAACAATCCATTAACCAGAAAGAAGGTAACCTGGACAAACAGATACGGGAAAATGAAGCGATCAAAGACAACCTGAACAGGCAGATAGACCTTGTCAATATAAAAAGGACCGAGCTGGAAAAACACCAGGAAGAACATATTCGCCGCCTTGAAAAAATTGCCGGCCTTTCCGCCGAAGAAGCCAAATCGCAACTGGTGGAAAGCCTGAAAAACGAAGCCCAGACCCAAGCGGTGGCCATGCAGCAGGAAATCATTGACGATGCAAGACAAAAGGCCAATAAGGAAGCCCGCAAGATCATTATTCAAACCATTCAGCGGACCGCAGCCGAACAGGCAATTGAGAATTCCATAACTGTATTTAACCTGGAAAGTGATGAGATCAAGGGCCAGATCATTGGTCGTGAAGGAAGAAATATCCGCGCCATTGAAGCCGCTACTGGTGTTGACCTGATAGTGGATGATACTCCTGAAGCCATTCTTCTTTCAAGCTTTGATCCACTGCGCCGGGAAATTGCCCGTCTCAGCTTGCAACGCCTGGTTGCTGATGGCAGGATCCACCCCGCACGTATTGAGGAGATTGTTGAAAAAACAAAGAGACAGATTGAAGAGCAGGTAATGGAAATCGGTGACAGAACAGTGATTGAATTGGGTATCCATGGTTTGCATAAAGAACTGGTAAGAATGGTTGGGCGGATGCGCTTCCGCTCTTCTTATGGACAAAACCTGTTGATGCATAGTCGCGAAACAGCCAACCTTTGCGCCACCATGGCTGCTGAGCTGGGCCTCAATGTAAAATTGGCTAAACGTGCAGGTCTTCTCCATGATATAGGCAAGGTGCCAGATGAAGAAAGTGAATTGAGCCATGCCCTGCTGGGTGCCAAGCTGGCTGAAAAATATGGGGAGAACCCAGCCGTGGTGAATGCCATTGGCGCTCACCATGATGAAATGGAAATGCAATATGTGATCTCTCCTATTGTGCAGGCCTGTGACGCCATTAGTGGTGCACGCCCCGGAGCACGCAGGGAGATCATGCAGCAATACCTCCAGCGTATCAAAGATCTGGAAAACCTGGCCATGACCTATCCTGGAGTGGAAAAAGCATATGCCATTCAGGCTGGTAGGGAATTGAGGGTGATTGTAGAAGCCGATAAGGTAACTGACCAGGATTCTGAAAAGCTTTCTTTTGAAATTGCCCAGAAGATACAGACGGAAATGACCTTCCCCGGACAGATTAAAGTAACGGTAATCAGGGAGAAAAGAGCTGTAAACGTGGCCAGGTAAGGGTGATATGGGGTCCCAAACCAATCCCCAAATATTTGGAGTTATCACTCCACAATCCTACCTTTGCCTCCCGATAAAAAAGTCAGTCATGAGCGCTATAAAATACGTACACGAGCAGTTGAGTGGCAAAAAAGAGTTCCCCGCTTTCAAGCCAGGAGACAATATTACTGTCAATTACAAGATCATTGAGGGTAATAAAGAAAGGATCCAGTCTTTTAAAGGGGATGTGATCAAGCGCCAGGGCACAGGCTTCACCGCTACCTTCACAGTTCGCAAGATCTCTGATGGTGTGGGTGTTGAAAGGGTTTTCCCCTACTCCTCCCCTAATATTGATTCCATTGTAGTCAATAAAGCGGGTAATGTTCGCCGCGCCAAACTGTTCTACCAGCGCAAGCGTAGTGGAAAGAGCGCAAGGATCCGCGAAAAACGTATGATCACTACAGAATAAGACATCAAATCTTCTTAATATAAGACCCGGAACTTCCCGGGTTTTTTTATTCCCTGGAAGCATTGACCGTTAACATTTAATTTCCAAATCAGAAGCATTATCTTTGTTATCTAATTTTCAACTATTATGATACAGGCAAATTTATTGGGTGTGCTGGGAACTAATGAGATCATTATCATTCTCATTATTGTATTGTTGCTTTTCGGTGGCCGCAAAATTCCAGAGTTGATGAGAGGTCTTGGAAAAGGTGTTCGTGAGTTTAACGATGCTAAGAGCAATGTGAAAAAAGAGATCGAAGAACATACCAACGAGATCAAGAGCTAATAAGCACATACTGTTCCCTCTCTTCATTCATCTTTTTTGTATCAAAAAAGAACTTCTTCTTTGTTTGAATTCTCCTCTATTAGGCAATACCATCAAGGCTTGCAGGAAGGAAGTACTACCTGCGTGCAGGCTGTTGAGCACTATCTGGAGCAGATAAAAAAAACTTCCAGGTTAAATGCTTTTATAGAAGTATACCAGGAAGAAGCTTTGCAAAAAGCGCGGGAGCTGGATCAGCTAAGAAAGCAGGGCAATCCATTGGCAAGGCTGCATGGTGTTGTGATCGGTATCAAAGATGTTCTCTGCTATAAAGATCATTTGCTCACTGCCTCCTCTAAAATACTGGATGGGTTTACTTCCATTTATTCAGCTACTGCCATAGACAGATTGCTGGCAGAAGGAGCCATTATTATTGGAAGGCTTAACTGTGATGAATTTGCCATGGGTTCTACCAATGAGAATTCAGCCTATGGCAAAGTATTGAATGCACTGGATGAAACCCGGATTCCTGGCGGTTCTTCTGGTGGATCCGCTGTAGCCGTTCAGGCAGGTCTATGCATGGTTTCATTGGGAAGTGATACGGGAGGCTCCGTAAGGCAGCCGGCAGACCTCTGCGGCATTGTTGGATTGAAACCTACTTATGGTAGAATTTCCAGGTATGGATTGATTGCCTACGCATCTTCTTTTGACCAGATTGGCATTTTTTCTAACAATATTCCAGACTCGGCCCTCCTCCTTGAAGTAATGGCGGGAGCTGATGATTTTGATAGCACAGTGTCCGGGCGACCGGTTGAACGATACACCAGTTCCCTTACAGAAACCCGAAAATACAGGATTGCCTATTTTAACGAGGCGCTTAACCACCCCAGCCTGGATCCGGAGATCTCCAATGCCATGAAGGGTACCCTGAATGACCTCCGGGAAAAGGGGCATGAGGTACAGGCGGTTGAATTTGATCTCCTGGAATATATTGTTCCTGCCTATTATGTGTTGACCACGGCTGAGGCCTCCTCCAACCTTTCACGCTATGACGGGATTAAATATGGTTACCGAACCCCGGTAGCCACCGAGGGTCTGACCGAATTCTACAAAGAAACCCGGTCTAAAGGCTTCGGAAAGGAGGTCAGGCGCCGGATTATGCTTGGAACCTTTGTGCTGAGCTCCGGCTATTACGATGCCTATTTCACCCGGGCTCAAAAAGTTAGAAAATTACTTTATGAAAAAATTAAATTGATTTTCAATCAATTCGACTTTATATTTCTTCCTACTACACCAGCCATTGCCTTCCGCATAGGGGAGAAAATGACTGACCCCATCTCCATGTATCTCGCTGATATTTATACAGTTATGGCAAATCTTGTAGGGATTCCCGCCATTTCTGTCCCACTTTATACACACAGTTCTGGCATGCCTTTTGGCTTGCAGGTGCTCTCGGGCCGGTTCAATGAATTATCTTTGCTCCGCGTTTCGAACAAGCTTATGGAACAATATCCAAAGCAAAAATGAACCTCCTGCGATAAGCCCGGCTTTGCCTGGTTTTAGGAACTAAAAATTCGCTGTGATGTTAAAGAAACTACTTATCATTTCCTGCTTCGCTTTTTTCTTGTCCGGAAATGCGCACGCAGAAACGCCTGGTCAACCCCAACCCTCCCTACCCACAATAGATACTCTCGGTGAAAAACTGGATTCCCTGGGTGAGCCTACTCCTGCCCTGAACGATCCAAAAGCCGCTTTCAAAGATCTTTTTGTTACGGAAGCCGATCAGTATGGAGTAACTATGGAGGATCTCAATCCTATGGCCGTCAGCTTTGTTGAGGACTATATGGATAAATATGGAAAGAAGATGGATGAGGTAAAGGCCAATGGGAAACCCTATTTTGATATGATGGATGAAGTGCTGGTGCAGCACGGTCTTCCAAAAGAACTTAAATATATTGCTGTTATTGAATCCTTCCTTAAAACCAATGCGCGTTCAGGTGCTGGTGCCGTTGGCCCCTGGCAATTTATGCCGGCCACTGCAAGGAATATGGGCCTTAAAGTAAGTGCCAAAGTAGATGAAAGAAGAGATCTGATCAAAAGTACACACGCCGCTTCCCGTTATCTCACCAGCCTGTATGGTATTTATGGCGATTGGCTGTTGGTAATTGCTGCCTACAATGGCGGACCCGGCAACGTAGATGCAGCTATCCGCAGAAGCGGTTCCCGTGATTTCTGGAAGTTGCAGCAATTCCTGCCACTGGAATCAAGGAACCACGTAAAGAAATTCATTGCCACCCATTATATGATGGAAGGTGTTGGCGGAGTTACTACTCTCACAAAATCAGAAAATGCTGCAAGATTATTGGCTGATACAGCAAGAACGTTAATTGCTGATGCCAAAATGCAATCAATTACCGGACGTTATAATTCATTGGTGATCGTAAAATATCTTTCCATGAACCTGGTTGATTTCAATAAACTGAACCCTGGTTTTGATAAATCTATTGCATCCAATGGAAAATATGAATTGCAATTACCGGCTCCAAAAATGGATATCTTCCTTACTAAGAAATTTGATATCCTCAATGAATCACTTCAGTTATTGCTGAACCCTGATGCGGTAACTACAGCCAATAAGGTAGCAGGAAAAGAATAATCAAATAAGATATAGATTAATTTTGCATATTGTGCCAATCAGTGATTGGCACAATATTTTTAGTACTCCTAATAAATCAACCACTATGCTACGTTCAATTGTTAGAACAGCTCTATTTGCAGGAACGATCTTGTTTTTATCCTGCAACTCTTCTAAAAAGGCTACAACAGTAAGTCGTAATCCAATAAAAGGCACCTGGACCTTAAACCAGATCAGTTATGAAGGACTGGCTTCCAGTGAGAGGTTAAGACTTCAATTGTTAGATGAGGGAACTGAGGCCTGCCTGAAAGGAAGTACCTGGGTGTTACCAAACAACGGCTACGGATCTTATACAATTTCGCAGAATCAACAGGGCTGTGTACCCGGACAAAAGAATATAATCTGGTCCTATCGTACAGAAGCTGATCAGGCCATCTTTCAATACAAAAGGCTGGAGGGCGGCGTAAAGGCAAAGGATATTACGGATGGCTATCGTTTTAAAATAATATCGGCTGATGATAACAACATGGTACTTCAGTCAGAGATCAGCTATATGGGCAAGCCAATTTACATTACTTATAGTTTTACCAAATAATAGCAACATTGTTATTTCCAATAAAAAGAAAGGGATGAAGTTTGTAAACTTCATCCCTTTCTTTTATGTCTTTTATTTTCCTTTATTTACTAAATCTGTATCCCAGGGAAACTCCAAATCCAGTATTATTCAGACTTGCCTTCCCTGAATCGCTACCTTTAACTTTTGCATTAAAATTTACAAGTCCAAGTCCTGCATTCAACTGAGCAGAAAACCGGCTGGACATTTCATAACCAAAAAAGAAATTAGCCCCCGCATCAAACCCTTTTATATAATAGTGGCCTGGAGTTGTCGCTTCATCCTCCGTTATTTCGCCCTTGAATTTTAGAGGCAACTTTTTAATATCTGCTGAATTTGGGATGAGATTGCCTCCAACACCAAAAGCTACATAAGGGCCGAAACCTAACAGCAACTTACCCGTACCAATATCTGGTTTATAAAGAAGGTTGACTGGAACTTCAATGTAACCGATCTTTATGCCATATTCAGCACCAAATAAATCTTTCGCACCTTTGGTTGAATAAATAACACCTGGTTGAACATAAAAATCAATTCCAATTGGGATCTCTGCATTAATGCCAAGATTATAGCCCGGCCTTATTTTGTTATCCAGTTTATCACCGTTATTTGTTTTTCCTGTGACATTGTAAAAATTGACCCCGCCTCTTACTCCAAAACTTGTCTTTTGCGCATTGGTATTTGATACAATTAAAGTTGCCAGCATACCGAGCAGTATCAGTTTTGCTTTCATAAGTGTATTTGTTTAATGATTATTCCCTTTTTATCGATTTATTTAATCTTAATTACCAGCTTCTTTCTTTGCATCTTCCTTCATCTTTTCATTAGCCGTGATAAGGAATTCTACGCGGCGGTTTTGGGAGCGGCCATCTTCTGTATCATTCGAATATTTGGGTGCACTTTCTCCAAAACCCTTTGTAGTGATACGGGATGATTTGATATTATTGTTCCTGAGATAAGCCGCAACAGCAGCTGCCCTTCTTTCAGATAATCCCTGATTATAATCATCAGTACCGGCATTATCTGTATGGCCCTGCACCTCAATATTGGTATCAGGATATTTGTTCAAAATAGTGATCAGCTCATTGAGGCTGCCTTTTGACTGGTCTCCCAGGTCTGCACGATCAAAGCCAAACAATATTTTGTTATTAAATTCCACAACAATTCCTTCTCCCACTCTTTCCACTTTGGCGCCAGGTACTTCATTCTTTATTTCCTCTGCCTGTTTGTCCATTTTATGGCCTATTACTGCTCCTGTTACACCGCCTACTGTAGCCCCAATAATAGCTCCCAGGGCCGTATTTCCTGTTGCCTTTCCAATTACTCCTCCAATAACTGCACCTCCACCAGCACCAATTGCTGCCCCTTTCTGGGTCTTATTCATATTCTTACAATTACTACCAACCAGCGAAACGATCATCAGAATAACAAGGAATTTATTGTATTTCATACTTTTATTTTTATAATAGGTATATAAAATTCAAACATCATACCATAGCGGGGTTTTGAAAGAGGAATTCAGGACTTTGTAAGAACTTCTTTCATTGCTGCGGCTTTTACGAGGCACTCTTCCCATTCCTTCTCAGGATCACTGTAAAAAGTGATACCTGAGCCTGCAAGGAAGGATATATAACGTGCTGTTTCGTTATAAAAAATACTGCGGATTATAACATTAAAATCAAAATCACCATTGGGCGACAGATAACCCAATGCGCCTGAAAAAATACCTCGCCTGGTTTTTTCATATTTTTCAATCAACTCCATTACCCGTCTCTTGGGTGCACCAGTCATGGAACCCATAGGAAAACTGGCGCTTATGATCTCCTCAAAGCTGATATCCTTTTTAAGTTCACCACTTACAGTTGAGATCATCTGGTGTACCTGCGGAAATGAATAAATGCCATACAACTCATCTACTTTTACTGTTCCTTCTTCGCAAACCCTGGCCAGATCATTACGCACCAGATCAACCACCATTACATTTTCAGAACGATCCTTGGAACTATGAAAAAGATCTTCTTTTTTATGTGAGTCCATTACATCATTATCCTTTATC
>CAMLGP010000125.1 GCA_946479535.1 uncultured Bacteroidota bacterium | reverse complement strand
CAAATAATCTGTTTCTTCTTTAACAGTTACCAGTTTGGTGCTGTAATTATTTCCCAATAACTGAAGGATACGTTGTTTTAAGCTTCCTGCCTCAAGGTGAAACATCTCCTGCCCGTTGTTAGATAAGGAGAAAAAGATGGCAGGAAATGATAATGCAACACGGGTGAACTCATCAATAATATGCCGCATTTCAGCAGCATTACTTTTCAGTAATTTTATTCGGGCCGGTTCATTGAAGAAAAGATTCTTCATTGCTATGCTGGTGCCATTTGATGAGGCTGCAGGTTCCTGCTTCCTTACCACACTGTTTTCAACTTCTATATATGTTCCCATGCTATCTTCCGCACGTTTGGTCTTTAACTCTACCTGGGCTACGGCAGCAATAGAAGCTAGTGCTTCTCCCCTGAATCCCATTGTGCGGATATGAAATAGATCCTCAATGCTTCTGATCTTGGAAGTTGCGTGCCGCTCAAAGCTGGTTCTTGCATCTGTTTCACTCATACCACTTCCATTATCGATGACCTGGATCAAAGATTTGCCAGCTTCTGCAAGGATCAGCCGGATCTCAGTGGCTCCGGCATCAACCGCATTTTCCAGCAATTCCTTTACGGCACTGCCAGGACGCTGAATCACCTCTCCTGCAGCTATCTGATTGGCTATATTATCCGGCAATAAAACTATCCTGTCAGGCATAGCGCCAAAATTAACGAATTGCCTACGAAACGAAAGAGGACAATACATCGTCTGATATTCAGCCAACATGGTACATTATTTACTACTTTTATTGTTTCATCAAGCTTTATTGTGATATGAACAGGTTGATCGCGTTTTTGCTTTTCCTTGCACCGGTATTTTCTTCTGCACAATACCATAGTAATCTTTCGGCGCAACAGTGGGTAGACAGTGTTTTTAAAACATTGAACAATGATCAAAAGATCGCCCAGTTGATCATTATCCGTGCGCATTCAAATCTGGGTCCAGATCATGTAGCCAAAGTGGTTGAAAATATTCAAAAATATGATGTGGGTGGTCTCTGCTTTTTCCAGGGCGGACCTGTAAGACAGGCCAATCTTACCAATTACTATCAAAATATTTCCAAAACACCTTTAATGGTGACCATAGATGCGGAATGGGGGTTGGGTATGCGTCTGGATAGCGTATTAAAGTTTCCTTACCAGTTAACGCTTGGGGCAATGAATGACGAAGAACTCATCTATCGCATGGGAAAGGCCATTGGGGAACAATGTAAGCGTCTTGGAGTACAGGTGAATTACGCTCCTGTTGTTGATATCAATAATAATCCTAATAATCCTGTTATTGGTTACAGGTCATTTGGTGAAAGCAGGAATAAAGTAACACGCTTTGGAGTGGCCTATATGCAGGGAATGCAGGATGCTGGAATTATGGCTTGCGCCAAGCATTTTCCCGGTCATGGTGATGTAGATGTAGATTCCCATCTGGACCTTCCAGTGATCAATAAATCTATTGCACAACTTGATACGGTGGAATTGACTCCATTCAAAGCTCTATTCAAGGCTGGTGTAGGCAGCGTGATGGTGGCGCATCTTTCAGTACCCGCCATTGATAACACAGCCAATATGGCCACCTCGATCTCAAAAAATAATGTTACTGGTTTATTGCGCCACGATCTGGGTTATAATGGTCTCACATTTACCGATGCACTTGAAATGAAAGGTGTTGCCAAATATTTTCCTGGAGGCAAGATCTCCGTTGAAGCGCTGATTGCTGGAAATGATATGCTTTGTTTGCCAGAAAGTGTTCCTGAATCCATCGCAGCCATAAGAAAGGCTATCAAAAAGCGAAAACTGAGCTGGAAAATTATCAATGAAAAAGTAAAGAGGGTATTGCTGGCAAAGTATAACCTGGGACTAAATGTGCATACAGCAATAGATACAGCCAATTTGTTGAACGATCTCAATGCCAAAACTAATGATGTCCGTTACGAAGCAGCAGCCCTCAGTATCACTCTATTAAAGTCACAGGGTGCAGGTATTCCTTTAAGGACGGGAAAGAAAACTGCCTATGTTTCTATTGGTGATACTACGCTTAATGAATTTGGGTCCAGAATAATGGACGATTATAATTCTTCTAATTATTTCTTCTCGTATAAAGATACTTCCGCAACCGGAGATAGTATTATTGACCGGCTGAGAAGAGAAAACTATGAGAATATAATAGTAGGAATTCACAATTATAGTCTGCGGCCAGGTAATAACTATAATATCAGTCCAGCTGCCATTCATCTGTTTAACCAGTTACAGGCATTCAATTCAACCACTCTTGTATTTGGTAATGTGCTTGCGATCTCCAATTTCTGCAATGCAAAAATCCTTATCGCCTGTTACCAGGATGATGAAATTACCCGTGATGTAGCGGCAGACTTTCTGGAAGGAAAGATCTTAGCGAAAGGAACGCTTCCTGTTTCAGTGTGCGATTTCAAATATGGCGATGGAATTGTACAGGAAGGAGTTACTCCCCCAGCAATAAAAATTGATCCCATTCCTTTTGATACAGCTCGCTATACATCAAAACTGGCCGAAATTGATTCTATTGCAAACGATGCAATTGCCAAAAAAGCATTTCCTGGTTGTGTGGTACTTGCCTTGCAAAATGGAAATGTTATTTACAATAAGGCATTCGGTCATTTCAAATATGAGCCGTCAAAGGAAATGAATACCGAAAGTATATTTGATCTGGCCTCTGTTACCAAGATATCTGCTACAACTGTTTCAGTGATGAAGCTCTATGAGGAAGGAAAGCTCAATCTTGATAAAACGCTGGGAGATTATCTTCCGATAGTAAGAGGTTCCAACAAGGCAAAACTGAAGTTAAAGGATATTTTACTGCACCAGGCAGGTCTTGTTTCTTTTATACCTTTCTATCGGGAAACGATCGATACAGTTACAGGCCTTCCCAGCCCTGAAATTTATAGCCATGTAGAAAGACCTGGTTTCAATGTTAGAGTGGCAAATGGGGTGTTCATGCGCAACGACTGGCAGGATACTCTTATGAAAAGGATATTGAATAGCCCACTCGGACCTAAAGGCAAGTATGTTTATAGTGATAATGATTTTATTTTCCTGGGTAAGATTGTTGAAGCTTTAAGTGGAATGCCACTGGATCAGTATGTAGAACAGAATTTCTATAGCAAATTGGGAATGACCACAACCGGATTCAGACCCTGGAAGAAATTCCCTATCGAGAATATTGTTCCTACTGAAGAAGAAAAACATTTCCGCATGCAATTATTGCAGGGCGATGTGCATGATGAGGGCGCTTCCATGTTTGGTGAAGTTGCGGGTCACGCAGGATTATTCTCCGATGCGTATGATCTTTCCATACTTTACCAGATGCTATTGAATGGTGGACAATTTAATGGCGTTCTATACCTCAAACCTGAAACAATTAAATTCTTTACGGATTATCACAGTAAGATCAGTAGACGTGGTTATGGATATGATAAGCCAGAAAAAGATAATGCTACCAGGAATGAACCTTATCCATCAGCAACCGCTTCACCAGAAACATTTGGTCATACCGGCTTTACCGGCACATGTGTTTGGGTTGATCCTAAATATAGTCTGGTATATGTATTCCTTTCCAATCGGGTTTATCCGGGAAGAGATAATCCAAGACTTTCCTCAATGAATATCCGGTCAAAGATCCAGGAAGCTATTTATAAGGCGATTAAGTAAATGTATAATTGGCATTAAGGCTTTAAAAAGGAAACCGTCAAAATTATGACAGTTTAATATTGCTGGTTAAACTAAGCTTTAGGCTAGTCTCAGCATTTTTTAGACCTTTTGTACTGGAAGGCCCGGTAAATTTCTATTTTCCCTGTTGCTCAGGTCCTTTCGGATTTCTGTTGAGTGGCTGATTGCGATTGGGGTTAGGTTGCTGTTGTTGACCCTTATTGTGCTGTTGTCCCTGTTTGTTTTGTTGACCTCCGCCCTGTCTTTGCTGTTGTCCGCTACCGCCGCCCTGTTTCCTTTGTTGGTGTTGTTGCGGACGCTGTCCCTGCTGACCTCTGTTCTGATGTTGCTGCTGGCGCTTCTTCTTATCAGCTTTTTCAAGACTGCGTAAACTGATCTGCCCAACCACATCCACAAATTCAGGTTCCACTTCTTTGGGTTTGGAAGAGGTAACCTCAACCGCCTCCAGCTCTTCAGGAATTACGCCCTGATGATTGAGTGATTTTATTTTTCTAACTCTCTCAATTGTGAGTGGATATTGTTTGGTACTGTCTGGAAGAGTGTACCACATCAGGTTTTTGTAGATATCTTTTTTGATCAGATATGCATTGCCTTTAGCAACCTGAATAGTGTCACAATTATCAGGGAAATGCTGCAATGCATCCAGGTAAGTATCCAGTTCATAATTCAGACAGCATTTTAACCTTCCGCACTGGCCACTGAGTTTGGCCTGGTTAATAGAAAGATTTTGGTAACGGGCCGCTGCAGTGTTCACAGATTTAAAATCAGTGAGCCATGTACTGCAGCATAATTCTCTTCCGCAACTGCCAATGCCACCTACTTTTCCGGCCTCCTGTCTTGCTCCAATCTGGCGCATTTCCACTTTTACCTTAAACTCGGAAGCGTATATTTTGATGAGCTCACGGAAATCAACACGACCGTCAGCGATATAAAAGAAAGTTGCTTTTCTTCCATCTGCCTGCATTTCTACCTGGCTGATCTTCATTTCGAGGTTGAGACGACGGGCTATTGCGCGGCTGCGGATTACGGCTTCTGGTTCGCGGGCCTTGTTCTGACGCATAAGGTCAATGTCACGATCACTGGCAATCCGTAAGATCTTTTTCATTTCGGGATTATCTTCCCGGGCATTGCGTTTTTTCATTTGTAAACGCACAATTTCACCAGTCAGAGAAACCTCGCCCACATCAAAACCACTCACACCTTCTACTGAAACAAGGTCGCCCTTTTCAAAAAGATGCAATGTTGTATTACGGAAAAAGTCCTTACGTGTGCCTTTGTTGAAACTTACTTCTATGATCTGGCAGGAAGTGTCAGCATCCGGGAGGGGGAGATTCCGGAGCCAGTCATACGCGTTCATACGATTACAGCCGCCTGTACTGCATCCGCCATTGCTTTTGCATCCAGCTGGCTTTCCGTCCTTGGTGGTACCACAATTACTACATCCCATCGATCTGCTATTTTTGGAGATGTGAATGGCGGAAGGCAGCTAATGTTAGAATGGAATTTTTAAGTCCTGCGCAATGCAGACCACGTATATAGAATTATTGCTTCACGCTCGGGAACCTGCTTGAAAAACAATGCTATATGTAGAGGTAGATTTTGACATAAAAATTATACACCATCATTTCTGCGGCTTCCCAACTCTTCTGATCATTTCCTCCGAAGCCATTCTCAATCAGGCAAAAATACAATTTTGTCCTGAATGATGTGATATAGTTTAATGGTAAGGGCATGAAACAGGATCTTGGCGTTGGCATTTCGTTCTATATAATAGGCGGCCCGGTCCAGTTCCCCGATTATTGCCTCCTGCTGCTCAATACCCGCAATCCGGTTCAGTCGGGTGGCAAAATCCAGCTCTTTTTCGGGTAAAACCCCTCCAACGCCGGCCATGGCGCGAACGCGGATAGCCTGTTCCAGCAGGTGGTTAAAGTACCGCAGAAACTGCTTCTGCTTTTCCCGGCCAAGGCGACTGATCTCTTCCACCCAGCGGGTCTGGGAGATGGGTCCGGTCTTCATAATGGCATTCAGCCATTCTCTTAACAGGGATTGCCAGTCTTCATCTGCATGGCGAGACTGCTGAAGTGCTTCCCGGTAATTGCCCTCGCTCACACTGGCGATCTGCCTGGCTGTGGCGGCTTCCGTTTTATTCCGGCTGATCAGCGCCTCCTCAATATCTTTTGTTTTTAAGGGGGGGACCTTAATTAACTGGCAGCGGCTGAGAATGGTTTGTAATATCAGGGACTCATTTTCTGCTACCAGCAGGAATAATGTATTGGGTGGTGGTTCCTCAATTACCTTCAATAATTTGTTTCCTTCATTTCCCAGGTATTCCGGCATCCACATCAGCAGGATCTTGTATTCACTCTCAAAACTTTTCAGGTTCAGCTTTCGAATGATATCATTGCATTCATTGGCAGTAATATTTCCCTGTTTGTTTTCTGCGCCAATGAACTGAAGCCAGTCGTATATATTCCCGTATGGGTATAATGAAATAAACTCCCTCCATTCAGTTATGTAATCTGTGCTTATGGGAGGGGTTCCAGCTTTCTTGGTTACAACGGGGTAGGAAAAATGAATATCCGGGTGAACAAATTTCTGTGCTTTTACGCAGGCAGAGCAGACGCCACAGGCATCCATCACCTTTATCCTCTCCATTGGAACAGCCTCTCCAAAAAGTGAAGCACCCTGTTTAGCTCCTGCAGGTGGATTCACCTTTTCACATACAACAAATTGTGCAAATGCAAGTGCAAGAGATAGTGCTCCGCTACCTTCCTTTCCAAGAAATAATAAGGCATGTGCAAGACGATTGTCCTGCATGAGCTCAGGCAATTCTGTTTTAAGTACCTGTTGACCTATCACATTGGAGAATTGCATAGCAGGCAAAGATAAAGGACACAGAAATTAAATCATTTAAAAAGCAAATTCCTGGTTCAGACTTATAAAGGCTGAAACCAGGAATGCTGGCAGGACTTTCTATATCAGAAATTAATTAATTCAGATACCTGGTCACTTCATCACTCAACACACTTGTCTTGTTATGGATAACAGTGATCAGTTCACCATGTTCATCCAGCAGGAATTTGGTGAAATTCCATTTAACAGGGTCGGTAAAACCTTTCTTGGCAGCTTCTGCTACCAGGTATTTATACAACGGTGCAATATCATCGCCCTTTACAGATATCTTTTCTGCCATAGGGAATGAAACTCCATAATTCTTTTTGCAGAACTCTGCGATCTCATTGTTAGAACCTGGTTCCTGTCCTGCGAAATTGTTTGCAGGAAAACCTATGATCACCAATTTGTCTTTGTATTTCTCATACAATTTTTCAAGATCACTGTATTGTGGTGTATTACCGCATTTGGATGCAGTATTCACGATCATGATCTTCTTTCCTTTGTACTTTGAAAAATCAATTGTACCGCCTTCGAGACCGGGTACTTTAAAATCATAGATTCCGGGGTCAGCTAAAGTAAAGGCCAAAGCCAGTGTCAGAAATAGTGCTTTCATCTTTTAATTTTTTACTTTTTTAATTAGGAAAGATGTCTTTCGGCTATCGCCTCAGATCATCTGACTAAATCTTAAATTGTTATGGTAGTACGGCACAGGTTGGA
>CAMLGP010000124.1 GCA_946479535.1 uncultured Bacteroidota bacterium | reverse complement strand
TCATTTTCCATTGGGTAAGCGATAATCCCAGGATCATGAAGTTTTCCTATACACTTCATGGAAATCACCATCACTACCCTCGCGATAAGCAGCGGCTCTTTATGCCTCCTGTTCCCAGTATTATCATTGCATCTGCCATTTTTGGATTATTGTACCTGGTAATGCGCCAGAATACCTTTATGTTCTTTCCGGGTTTTATTCTTGGTTACCTGATGTATGGTACCATGCATTATGCCATCCATGCCTGGAACCCGCCCTTTAAATGGATGAAAGGGTTATGGAGAAACCATCACCTGCATCATTATAAAAATGAACATAATGGTTATGGAGTTAGCTCCACCATCTGGGACCATGTATTCGGGACCATGTTTGATCTTAAAAAAGAGAAAGAGGATAAAGAGAAAGTAAAAGAGTTGATGTTTGAGCGAAAGAAAAAGTAGGCTACCAGGCCTCTTCTTCATCAATAGATTGATCCCGCCGCGTGAATTGCTGGCGGGATTTTATTTTTTCCTCCTGCCTTTCAATAATAAGATTTGCAATCAGAGGCGCTGCATCCTGTCCAACATTATCAGAAAGGCTCTCTCTGATTTTGCTTTCATTTATATCCAGCCTGTAAAGGAGGCTGATCAGCTTTTCCATTCCTGAATTGAGAAGTGTGTTGATATGATCGGTAAGTATACGATGTAAATCTTCCTTTCCGGTTTGAGAGGATATGCTTAGTTGGAGGGATTCATTGATGCCGGAAACAAGGGTTGATTCTGTCATTTCAATATTTTTCCATTACACCCAAACCAAATAATGCAAAATCATATTTGGCAGGATCATTTTTATCTAATGTTCTGAGAAATGTTGTCAATTCAAGTGCAGCCTGCCAGTCAATCTGCTTTCGCTGCAGCAAATTAAACCTTTTGGCCACTCTGGCCACATGCAGATCAATAGGACAGATGAGTTGGGATGGAGATATATTCTGCCAAATACCAAAATCCACTCCTGCATGATCCCGGCGTACCATCCAGCGTAAAAACATATTCAAACGCTTACAGGTTGATTTCTTTGCGGGGGTGGCTATATGTTTGCGGGTACGGAGTGGAGCATCTTCCAATGAGAAGAAATAAGAATGGAAATAACGTAAAGCATTTTCTATATCCGGGTCAGCAGGGTTCATCCCTTTGAAAAAAGCAGATTCCAGGGAATCATTTTGCTGATAATGGTGTTTGAGGAATTCAATGAAATAAAGCAGATCGGTGGGGGTAAATGTTCTGTGTTTGAATTGCATCAATTTCTTCAGAGATTCCTCGGGAGCTGAGGTAATAAATTCATGCGGTGAATTGTCCATCAGGGATAATAGTTCTCCTGACTTTTGAATGATGGTGGTACGGTTGCCCCAGGCGAACATGGCAGCAAAGAATCCCGCAATCTCTATATCCTGTTTCTTGGTAAATGAATGTGGAACTGAAACAGGGTCGTCTACAATAAAAAAAGGTTGATTATATTCATCAACCTTTTTATCTAAAAATTCTTTTATGTTATTCATATTCGGCCATCAGACGGGACTGCTGCCTCTGATAAGACGCAAGATAATTGCTATAATGGCAATAACAAGCAGGATATGAATCAGGCCACCTGCAGAGAATACAAAAAATCCCAGCAACCAACCAATCAAAAGAATAACTGCAATTAGGTAAAGCATAGCTGATTAATTTAAAATTATTGAATGTCGTTTTGAATTTGCTTCAACCTATACTTTGCAGATACAATGCCAAACGGGTCCTCAATGCTTTTTGAGGCAATATCAGGCGATTAGAGAAGGAGTAAGTGTAGAATTTTCTCTACGAAAGAATTATCCGATTGCTTTTTGAAGATCATTGATCAGATCATCGGCATCTTCTATTCCGATGCTAAGTCTCATCAATGAATCTGAAAGCCCGTGTTTTATACGTTCCTCGCGAGGAATGGATGCATGTGTCATGGAAGCCGGATGATTGATGAGTGATTCCACACCTCCCAGGCTTTCCGCAAGGGAGAAGAGTTTTGTACTGCTCAGTAATTTCATTGCTTTATCCATGCTTTCGTCTTTCAGGGTAAAACTGATCATTCCGCCAAAACCTCTCATCTGCTTTTTGGCAATGGCATGTCCGGGGGCATCTTCAAATCCAGGCCAGTATACTCTGCCAACTTTAGGATGTGCACGTAGCCAGTGAGCGATCTTTTCTCCATTGGTACAATGCGCCTGCATTCTTACATGGAGTGTTTTAATTCCCCGCAATACCAGGAAACAGTCCATGGGACCGGGAACGGCACCACAACTCTTTTGGATGAAATATAGTTTTTCGCGCAGGGAACCATCATTCATTATCAATGCACCCTGGATCACATCACTATGCCCACCGAGGTATTTTGTTGAAGAATGCATTACGATATCTGCACCAAGATCCAGCGGGTTTTGCAGGTAAGGAGAAGCAAAAGTGTTGTCTACGCACATCAATGCTCCTGCTCTTTTGGCGATTCCGGCAACGGCAGCAATATCCGCAATATTCATTAATGGATTGGTGGGAGTTTCTACCCAGATCAATTTGGTCTTTGCAGTGATACTTTTAGTAACCTGATCAGGATTGGAGAGATCAATGTAGAGAAATCTGATCCCGAACTTTTCAAATATTTTACTGAATAAACGGAAGGTGCCTCCATACATATCGTTTCCAGCGATCACTTCATCTCCAGGTGCCAATAATTTGATCACTGCATCAGTAGCAGCTACTCCGCTACTGAATGCCAGGCCAAACTTTCCATTCTCTATTACAGCCAGTGCATCCTCGAGTGCCTTACGCGTGGGGTTTTGACTGCGGGCATATTCAAATCCTTTATTTACGCCAGGTGCTTCCTGTACATAGGTTGATGTCTGATAGATAGGAGTCATGATTGCACCGGTAGAGGGATCGGGCTCTGCTCCTGCGTGAATGAACTTGGTAGCTATTTTCATAACTAAGAATTAATGATTAACAGGGTGCAAAGATAAGCCTATCATTCCCTTAAAAGCTAACCTGCTACCATTCATCAGTTATTAACTTCCTTTAACATAACCTTAAAATTCATTTTAATAAACCGTTAATCATGTTTCACGATGGTAAATCGGTCTTTCAAAGGTTTTTTAATGCGGTTTAGTGGTCGTTAGCGGGGTTCTACGTTAACATAACGCAATATCACTATTTACCAATGGTCGATAATCGCTTGACTTGGAATACGCCGATAACTACTTTAGTCGGGTGTTTACTAAACTCTAAAAGTATAAACCATGAAAAAAGTAATTTATTTGGCCGCTTTTGCAATGTTAATCGGAGTTGCAGCATCAGCCGCCCCTACGCCCAACGTAAGTGAGAAGGTCCTTAAAGCATTCAACGAAACTTTTACTGCCGCACAGGATGTGACCTGGCATGAATATGAAAGTTATTCCCAGGCAAATTTCCGTCAGGATGATGTGCAGGTAAGAGCACAATATGATGCAGATGGCAAACTCCTCAAAACAATCCGTTATTATTCTGAAAAACAGTTGCTGCCTAATATCGTTTCAAAATTGAAACAGAAATATGCGGGCAAGGTGATCAATGGTATAACTGAAACTTCCTCTGATGAGGATGTAAACTTTGTTATCAGTCTGAAAGACGACAAGAACTGGTACATTGTTAAATCAGATGTGTATGGTAATCTGCAGCATATGGAAAAATACAAAAGAGCTGATCTCTGACAATATTTAACGATCACAGTGTTTAGTGAATCATCCTTGATCTATTGTCCTGCTGTCCGGCGGGACAATTTTCTTTTAGGGATTTCTATTACTAAAGAATAGTGGCGGCCGATAAATAGCGCCAATCAAATGCATTGGCCTGATGGGCGCTAGTGGCCTCTACCTGTTTTGCAAGCACATTTCCCCGCAGTATCTTTTCCTGCACCAGTTTTCGTTTGGCTTCATAGATCATCTCCTGCACGCGAGGATGTTGCATCCATTCCTGCTGTGGTGGTTCAAAGCCGGTTTTATCCTTGCGCCAGGTGATTGTGTCTGGAAGCTTTTTCTCCATGGACTTACGCAAAACCCATTTAGTCCATCCATTCCTGATCTTCAGGCTTGAGGGTAATGAGAATACGAATTCCACAAGTTCATGGCTGAGAAAGGGTAGCCGTACTTCCCGCCCATACGCCATTGAATTGCGATCTGCATAGCGAAGCAATTCTTCCAGGCCATGCATGAATGTATTAAAGTATAATCTGCCATTCAATCCATCATGTGGAGGTGAGCTGTAATAGGCTTCCCTGCTTTGCAATCTTACGAAATCCCTGTTCAGGTCTTCATGGCGCAAGGCATGAATAAGGTAACGTTGTTCAAGGATTACCATTGCCAGATCAGGGAATAGCGATGCGATAATATTTTTTAAACCAAATTTTTCCTGTACACCCAGACTTTTTGCTGCTTCCAGTTCACCACTGCGGTTTAATTTCCTTTTTAGGAAAAGTTCCTGCCAGTACCATTTATAGTATTTATGGTAGCCGGCCAGAAATTCATCAGCACCCTGCCCATCCAGTAAAACAGTAACCCCTTTTTCTTTTGCAAGTTCAAAAACACGGAACTGGGCCAATACACTGGATGAACCGATTGGTTCTTCCTGATGATAACAGAGTTTTTCCCAATTGCTGATCAGATCGTCAGCACTAACGGACGCTATATAATGTTTAAGGTGAAGCTGATCAGTTACAGCCTGTGAGAAAGCAAGTTCATCTTTTACAAATCCCGGGAAGTTTGCCGTAAAGGCTGCAAAGGAGGATTGGGCAGTTGATTGCGTTATTAAATATGCAATGGAAGAACTATCCAGACCGCCACTCAGGCTGGTGCCTAACCCAACATCACTACGCAATCTTCTTTTAACAGAAATGGACAGCAATTCATTGAAATGTTCAATAGCATCTTTGTCAGAGATGGTATGGTTCTGCCTGTCAGGGTCAATATCCCAGTATTTTTCAATGAACAGTTCACCTGAAGCAGGTGTAAAATACAACCTGGAGGCTGCCGGAAGTTTATATATGTTCTCAAAAAAGCTTTCTTCGGGCCGTTCCGGATTATTTACATACCCAATAGTAATATAGTTGAACAGCAGTTGAAGATTAGTTTTCTTTTTGATTCCTGCTGCCCACAGCGCTTTCATTTCAGATGCGAACAGGAATTGCCCATTATCTTTATAATAGAAGAAAGGCTTTTCCCCAAAGCGGTCTCTGGCGGCAAATAATTCCTTTTCTATTTCATCCCAGATGGCAAAGGCGAACATTCCATCAAAATGTTCCACGCATTCATCTTCCCAATGATCATATGCAGCTACTATTACTTCAGTATCTGACTTTGAAGAAAAGGAATAACCTTTTTTTTCAAGCTCACTTCGTATTTCTATATAATTATAGATCTCGCCATTGTGAATGATGGAGTACCGGTTAAGATAATGCATGGGTTGAGCAGCAGCAGGACTGAGATCAATTATTGAAAGCCGGCCATGCCCCAGCAAAGCAGATCCATCCCCATTACTCCAGCAATTCTGCCCATTGGGTGAACGGTGAGACAATGTGGCTATCATCTTTCTTACCTGTTCGGGCTGAAAGACCGGTGATGACTGAATTATGCCGGCAATTCCACACATAGTGTAAAGATAATCTCTGAATGAAGTTTTTATTGTTTATCTATAAAAGAGCTGAATACAGCATAGTCTGAGTCATAGCCGTTTTCCAGAGGTGCGTCCACTTTCAATTCGTAGAAAATTTTGCAATAGATACTAAGGCTTACTGATTGTTCATAAGGAATATATGTGGTTAATCCGTTTATGCTATTTCGCCACAGTTGAGGTTGGGATGTATTATCACCACTATCGGGATAACAGTCTACGGAATTCAGGTAGGCAAGCAAATATTCTCTGGTCATAGCCTGTATCCATTTAACGTGTTATAAGTATTTAAAAAAGGCACTAGTAGTCTTTTGTAAGCATCTCAATGTTCTACTACACAAGATAGCGTAAAAAAGTATACAAACTTGCATACATTTTTATATGTATCTGCGTATTCTCTTAAATGTACAGGCTTACCAAAGGTGTTTAATTACCTCGTATTAGTCACCCCCGATTCGTACTTTGCCAATGGCACAGGACAAAAGATATATTACCGTAAGAGTTTTAATTGAGGCTGGCCACATAACCGTCTTCTCTCAAATATTTGAAACCATTCCCCTATCGGTGGTAGCCATTGATTTCGGCAGCAACTATGTAAGATTTAAACGACTGGTTCAAAACCCCAGCCGTCTCAAAGTGAGAGACATATTCATCCTGGCTCATCTCTTTGGAATACCAGAAATGACGATGATTACTTTAATAGTGGGTCAACTATCAAAAAATAAGCGGAAAAAATAAAGGCTGAAATCTTCTCAAAACTGTATCGGCAGTTCCGCGGATACATTATCCCAGAACATTTCCAGATTTGCACCCGTTTCCATTTTTTTAAACTGCATCGTGAAATATTCCTGTGTGGAATTATTGGTTGTGATCGGAATTTCGAAATGCTGAACATCTTTTTTAGGGTCCTGCTCCAGTCCCCAGGAATCAATATTTGAATTGAGTACGATCGTCCAGGTTTCGGGATGTGGTATACAATAAAGGATATAACGTCCGGGAGGAACTTTTTTACCCTGAATAGTCGCTGCCTTATAAAAATCAATTTCAGTAGACTCATTGGCACCGAGTCTCCAGGGTTCCTCGTATTTTAAAAGATCATGGAACAAATGGCGTTTGGCAAGATGAGGTCGGCTATAAATAACGCGAGCAATTGGTGGGGTTGTAGTTCCATTTGCCATTTTGATCTTTGGATAATCCACTGGGAAGTAGATCATGTCCATTGGCGATTTGTCAATGTTATTATTATTAATGGCATTCAGAGCAGCCAGGGATGAATCTATGGAGAGAGAGTCTTTAAGCTGCTGGGCAGTATTATCAACTGTTGGTGTTTTTTGTTTTTCCTTACAGGCCAGAGCAACAAAAACAATGAACAGGGGTAAAAGCGCGAACTTGGTTTTGTAATTCATACGAAAGGATTAGAAGATGATGGGCAGGGAAGCTTCTGTATTTTCCCAGGCCACAACCAGTCTCGCTCCATCATTGGTTTTATTGAACGTCATAGATAAATATTCAGCAGGGTCAGTGATCTGCTCAACAGGTACTTCTGTTCTTACAACATCCTTTGCTTCATCATACTTGAATGCGCCCCAGATATCATTATCCTTATTAATAATAAATGTCCAGGTCTTTTCATTGACCAGCGCGTAAAGCGTATAACGACCGGCTGCTATTTTTTTACCTCCTATGGTAGCGGG
>CAMLGP010000123.1 GCA_946479535.1 uncultured Bacteroidota bacterium | reverse complement strand
ATCTGTTTCACACCACCCAGGTCTTTTACCTTGTTCCTGTTAACTGAAATATTGAAATTGGAAGTCCAGGTAAAATCTTTTTTCAGAATAGGTGTAGCGCTCACCTGGAACTCTACGCCCTGGTTGCTGGTAGAACCGATATTCTGCAATTGAGAGGAATAGCCTGTTGTTGGAGGGATATTCACAGACAGTAAAAGGTCATTTGCTGAATTCTTATATGCATCCACTGTCAATTCAAGTCTGCTTTTGAATAAGGAGAGGTCCAGACCCACATTGAAGGTTTTGTTCTGTTCCCATTTCAGTTCTGGATTTGCCAGTGCGGGAGGTGCAAAACCGGGAAGAATGGAATGGTTGAAAGCGTACTGACCAGTTACGCCGTATAATTGAAGGTAGAGGAGATCACCTATCCTGTCATTACCTACAGTACCATATCCCACTCTCAGTTTGGCATCATTAATAAATCCTATATTCTCCATGAATTTTTCCCTGGAGAACCTCCACGCTGCAGAACCGGAAACGAATACAAGTGTTCCATTGTCACCATTGAATTTGGAAGAACGGTCTGAACGCACATTAAAGCTGGCCAGGTATTTATCGTCGAAACCATAAGTTGCCCTGCCAAATAAAGAGAACAACCGGTATGGCGGGGCTTCAAATGAGCTGGGTAAAGGTTGTGATGAACCGGCAGGCGCAGATCCCAATCCCATATTGGCGAGCGCTTTTTTTGCACTGATATCAGCTGGGAAATACCGGGTTTCAAAAGAGGATTGTCTGGAACGCCTGTCAACCACTTCCTGACCCGCCAGGATAGAAATATCATGGTGACCACATAAATCATTTAGTGAATACTGGAGCGTGTTGGAATTGCTCATGGTGTAATTATTCTGACTTCCGATGGTGGCAGTTGGAAGGGAAGCAAAATTCCGCGCTGTAGAAGTGATCTTGCTATAGAACAGATTAGTCCGGATATTGGCATTATCATAACCAGCAACGGAACGGAAAAGAAGATTTTTTAAAATATTATAGTTAATGTAACCACTCAGGTAAGTAGCAGCACTTGCATTCAATCTGTATTCGGCCTGAGTTAGAAGAACAGGATTAGTGGCGCCACTGGAAGCCAGGTAATAGGCTTCATCAAAATCATCTATACCGCCAACAGGTGTGCTTAGTTCAAAGGGGCGGTAATTAATAGCGTGACGAAGACGGTTAGTTGCTCTTGTACCGCTATTGGTAGTACCTGCACCACGGATCTTCTGATCAATATACCGGGCAGTGAATCCCACCTTCAATTTTTCTGATACTTTATGATCCAATTTAAAATTGGCAATGGTTCTGTCAAAACCTGACTCAAGCTGCACACCATCTTCACGATTGGCAGTAAGACTCAGGTTAATTTGAGTATTGGCATTACCTCCATTAACTGAAACATTATGATTCTGGTAACCGGCTCTCCTGCCAAATACCTCATCCTGCCAGTTTACCGCGGGATAGTTTTTATATACATTCAAAGTATCCCAGGTGGTACCATAGGTTTGAGCAAAGTTGCTGCTATCAGCTACACTTCCCCTGCTTCTTTCATATTGCCACCTTACAAAATCATAAGGACTTAAAACATCCATTGTCTTTGGTAATTCTCTCCAACCCATTGAACCCGTATAATTAATCAGGGTTTTACCATTACGGCCGCTTCGTGTGGTAATGATCACCACACCATTTGCACCTCTTGCACCATAGATAGCAGTTGATGCGGCATCTTTTAATACATCGATAGAGGCTATGTCCTGCGGAGCAATCACATTAAGCGCGGCATCAACCTGCACGCCGTCAACAATGTAAAGCGGCGAATTGTCCTGGGTAATGGAGCCGCCTCCACGAACCCGTACTATAATATCGGCACCAGGAGCACCTTCACTTTGTACAAACTGTACACCAGCCAATCTTCCCTGCAATGCTTCAGCAGTAGAAGAAAGTGGATTGTCTTTTAACTGCCGGCCGCTTACAGAAGAAACGGAACTGGTTATATCTCTTCTTTTCTGGGTAGCATATCCAATCACCACCACATCATCAAGGGTGGCTACGGATTTAGCAAGCGTTACAGTAGTTATAGAGTTACCCTCTGCAGTTACTGTAGCTGATTGAAAACCGGCAGAAGAGATTTCAAGAGTTACCCGTCCGGTGGCACTGGTTGAAATAGTAAAAGCTCCATTAGCATCGGTTTGTACACCAGTGCTGGATCCTTTTACTATAACATTTGCACCTGAAAGGGGGGAACCTGAATCGTCTACAACTTTTCCTTTAATCTGTCTATCCTGGGCCAGGGAGAGTAGGAACATACCTAACCCTAAAAAAAGCAGGATTGTTTTTTTCATACACAAGCAATTTAGCAGTGACCTTTTCGGGGTCGGTTAATACAGTAATCTATGTTAATCAGTGAGGTTTGGTCCTCATTTTTACAGCCCCAATCTACAGATGGAATTAGTATATTATACTTTGTGGCGTTGGCTTTATTTACGCAATCGGTCCCGGCAACGATGACATTTTTCCCTGTAAGCCAATTATTTAGCCATTGCTATTAAGTGTTTCTGGTGTTTGGGAACTATGCCTGGCTGTAATTCAGCAGTACATCCAATTCTTTCTTTTCCGATTGTGAAAACAGAATATGATCAGTTAAAAGAATAAATAATCCCCGGTAGATATATCCTATTCAATTCGCGCGAATATCAAACGTTAAAGCGTCAAACTATTGATCCCGAAACAGGGTTCCCCGGTCTAAAATGAGTAACTTTAGAACCGATTACTACCTTGCTAAACAGGACGCTCAGAAATGAAGTTTGAAGCTGTTACCATTAAAGATATCGCCAAGGCGCTGGGACTTTCCACTTCCACTGTTTCACGTGCATTACGTGATAGTTATGAGATCAGTCCCGAGACCAAAAAGCTGGTCCTGGAATACGCTGAAAAGATCAATTATCATCCCAACCCCATTGCTCTCAGTTTAAAAGAAAGGAGGAGCAGATCTATTGGGGTTATCGTAAGCGAGATCGCCAACAGTTTCTTTTCCCAGGCAATTGACGGAGTGGAATCAATTGCTTACAAAAACGGGTATAACGTTATCATTTCACAAAGCCGTGAATCCGCGGAGCGTGAACAGAGTAACCTTAATTATCTTACTTCACGTTCGATAGACGGACTGCTTGTTTCGGTTTCTGCCGAATCAAAGGACTTCAGCAATTTTAAAGAGTTAGGAGAAAGGGGGATGCCCATCGTATTCTTTGATCGCGTGGCAAATGAACTTAATACGCATAAGGTGATTGTTGATAATCACAAAGGAGCCTATGATGCCACCGTTTCCCTGATCAGGGAAGGTTATAAAAATATCGCAGCCATTTCAAATAGTGAATCTCTTTCTATTACACATGACCGGTTGGCTGGTTATAAAGCAGCGCTTAAGGATCATGGCAATCTGAAACATGATCCTGTTGTTATGTTCTGTCCGCATGGAGGATTGATACAGGAAGAAGTGGAAGATGTAATTGGCAGTCTGTTGAAAATGAAGAACAGGCCTGATGCAATACTTGCACTGGGCGATAAATTAACTACTGGAACCCTGCGTGTATTAAAAGCAAAGAACATCCGTGTGCCACAGGATATTGGCCTGATGGGATTTTCCAATTCGGAGATAACCGAGTTAATAGATCCGGCATTATCTATTATTAAACAACCCGCCTTTGAAATGGGTGAGATAGCAACGGAGCTGTTATTACAACTGATAGAAAGCAAACGCCCGGTTACTGAATTTGAAACAAGGATGATGGCGCCTCAGCTGATCATCAGGGATTCCTCAAGAAGAGAGAAGCTGAAAGAACTCGCCTGATATTTATTCTATCCTTAATAATTTAGTGCGGGTATTTTCCTTTACTTTCTTTTGAGTATTATCAACATCAAATAAATGGTCCAGGTTATTTCCTGCAAGATCTTCCAGCCTGGCTTCTGCCTGTAAATAATAATCCCCTTTTATCCATGTTGAATCAGGAGTAAAGTTTAATCTACTCTCTCCATTAGTTAAATCATAGCTACCGGATACTTCGTTTTTATTCTTATTCAGGATATGTATCGCATTTTTAGCAACCAGGTAATCCATAGGTTGTTTGAAATCGATAATTATATCATGCTTTGTACCTGCCGGCGGAAGGGTAATTTCCCAATCAGGTACTTCGGGTGAATTACTATCACGTTGTGTGGCAATAAAATTTTTACGAAATACATCCATCAACTGAATACCATCCTGATCCTGCCATTCCTTTTTGATCAGTAAAGAATATTTATTTCCTTTGGTTAAAGGTGGTCCCATCTTAAGATTGGGTTGAAGATCACGTTTGATCCTTCCAGGATCAAACCATACGGTAAGCATGGTCCGATCTTTATTCCATAACTCAGGCTGGAGATCCAGAAATTCATCCGCCAGGGTATCTCTATCATTTTTTATTAATGCAATGTGCCGGAGGGCTTCTCCTTCCTTCATGGGTTGTGAAAATTTAATATAGATCTTCAGCAAATTTTCCGGAACAGTGTCTCGAGTAGGATAAACCTCTTCCACTATGGGTATAGCCACTGCAACTCCCGTATCAATTTCAACCTCTTTTACCATCTTTCCATTTACTGTCACTTTATATGTTTTTCCATGGGTAAAAGGGATTAAAGGCGTAAATATGACCTCGTCAGCGGTCAGTTCATACTCGCCAAGTATGGGTGTGTCATTGTTGGTATCAAGGTAGATCAATACCTGTTTTTCAGCCTGTGCCTTATCTAACTCTCCAGTCAACTTTTTAGAAATAGAGAACTTAGCTGCTTTCCTGCCATTCCAGATAATTCCAACATCTGATGGTTTATCAGGACGCCTATGCGGCTGACAGCTTTCCAGCATAAAGAAAACGGCCAGGCTCATGACTATGAACCTGGCCGAACAAAATAAATTCATTCAATGGATTTATTGATTAAAGCCATCTATCAGTTTTTTGTGGATACAGGTCCAGATCACCATTAGGCCTGCGCTGCAATACTATCACCTGTGAATCATCAAGCTTATCCATCTGTAAAACATTCACTACAGGAAGGGTAACCATATTTACACCTGCGGTAGAATAACTTTCCTTTATCGGCTCAGTGAGTGAGCCAGCATATGTCTCAATATTTTTATATTGAACCCGCATTACCGGACGATTGGAGTTAGCCATTAAAAGATAGCTGTCTGCTCCTTTTTTCAAAGTGATCATATCTATCGGTGAATTACCAGCACCAAATTCTCCAACAGTTCTTCCTTTTACATGCTTGCCTGCTTTCAGCTCATCCATTGGGAAAAGCACCAGTGGAGTGCAGGTATAGCTGGCCACCAGGTATTCCTTACCACCTAACATGGCAGTGGTAAAAGTGCGGATAGGTGCATTAGTTTCAAAACGACCATGTGCGGCATGATATATTTCAAGAGAAGACTGATCCTGTTTATCTGTAAAGGGGAAAGGTATTCTGCGGAAAGTAGAACTAAATTCCTGGTTGCTGAGGCCGCTGAGCATTACAGCACCGTCTGCATAGTTAAGATCAGAGATAATTGATTCACGCAGGGAACGCCCACCACGGTCTTTTTGATCTTCTGCGGGAACATTGGCAATGGAAGAAGTGCTGAATAGTACGTCTTTCAATGAAACTGAATTCACCTTATCACCATCAATGGTGAGAAGAACAGGAGTTCCGTCAGTACTCTGAACAGCACAATATATTTTTTTGGAAAGTGGGTTCACAGCAATATCCACGATTCGGATATTCTTTGCTTCAGTACCCAGGGCTGCAGCAATTTTCTGATCAACATTTTTTACTTCAACGGCCGTAGCTTTTTCAACAGCAGTTTTGTCTTTTGTATCTACTGCAAATACAGAAGCCGATCTTGAATCACCGATGAAGATGATGCCATCTGGTCCAAAGGCTATGGCGCTAATGGATTTAATTTCAGGTGTTCCCTGGTGCAGTCCATATTTGTCAGTTGTAGAACGGTTAGCAGCCATAAACAGCAATAAGGCAAAAACTGCTGCGAGGCTATAATGCTTTTTCATATGCGATGGTTTTTAGATGTCCAAAAATAAAGGCAGGGTTATCTAAGTTAAAATAATTAGACGACCCTGCCTTATTTCCCTTGCGGTACAGTTGTTTCCTGCTGGCCTTTTTTAACGCATGCCTTCAAAGCCATCACAAATCAGTGATTGCCACCCACGTTAATGATCAACAAATACTTTCAAATCAGTCATTTAAGACCTATTCCTATTATTTTTTTTCACTTTTTGCCCCTAATGGAACTGTGGCACAGAACTAGTGGCAATTTATAGATTAACCGACTTAAGTATGATGAAGATGGTAGGGACCAAAGTACATGGTCTATTAGATTATCTTATGGGTATTGGGCTAATTGGAGCACCATTGCTGTTAAACCTCGCCACCGATGGTGTGGAAACCTGGGTGCCTGCCCTGACAGGTCTGGCAATTATTGGATATAGCCTTTTTACCAATTATGAGTTGGGAGTCTGGAAGGTCCTTTCAATAAGAACTCATTTAAAGCTGGACCTCATTGTTGGGATTATCCTTTGCCTTTCCCCATGGATCTTTGCTTTTAGTCATCTGGTATGGACACCGCACTTATTACTTGGAGTTATCATAATTTGCATATCAATTGTCAGTAAACCCCGGGCCTCTGAAAAATACCGGGATAAGAGATCTAACCCTCCTGTGATCAGTTCCATTATAGAACCGTAATCTTTTTCAGGATTTCCGGTTCATCCAGGCACCTGCAGCCTGATTTATTCTTTTAATTCCTCTTTTTTGTCCGGGCATCATCGCTTCCCTGAAGCCCTATTTTTCGTCTATTGAATGGAGATCCTAGGGTTATCCTAGGGTTATCCTGGGGTTATTCTAGGGTTATCCTGGGGTTATCCCAGGCTTTTAGATACCAAAAAGCCCGGCAATTCCCTAACAGTAACTCAGGATATTCTCAGGATAACCCTAAGCTCATGCAACGGCTATGCAACAGAAAAGCCCTGATGATCAAACGATCACCCAATAGTGAAAAGAAATGATAATGGTTTACTCTGATACCGAGAGATTTGAACGGTTATCAGTTAGTGGGCCGGTCAGATGGTTTCACGCCCCATGAAGTAGATGGCTTGCTGCCCATTTCAAATTTCATTTCCCCTCCCTTCATCAAATCCGCATAGGAAATCCAGGAACGGGTATAGGGTTTACCATTAAGAAATATACGCTGGATATATTTATTGGCCGGACTATTATTAGACGCTATTATTTGAAATTTTTTGCCATTCTCTAATGAAAAAATGGCTTCATCTATTTCCGGACTTCCAAATACAAAAACCCCGCCGGAAGGGTTCACCTGGTAAATACCAAGTGCGGATAATACATA
>CAMLGP010000122.1 GCA_946479535.1 uncultured Bacteroidota bacterium | reverse complement strand
TGATCCCTGGATAAAGGATTGCTGGCTATGGTTATATAAGGGAGCCTGGCAGGAATGGAATATTGAAGAGATTGAAAT
This sequence comes from uncultured Bacteroidota bacterium, assembly GCA_946479535.1. The sequence continues at coordinate 7,382 of CAMLGP010000122.1, read as the reverse complement.
GGCCATCCCTATGAGCCCGGACCAGGTATTAAAAAAACGATTCGGTATTTTCATACATCAGTCGCAAAAGGATATGGTACCCTTTCAGGGATCTGATTCCAGGGAGTTCTGGCAAAGAGCAGAAGAAAGGAACGCCGCCACAGCGGCCTTATATGCAGATTTGGGGTTAACTCATTATGCGGCTATGGAAGCCTTTGTAAAGTGGCAATATTGACAATTTAATAGACAGTTCGTATCTTTACAGGTAATTAAAACAAGCACTATGGCATTTTTTAAATCAAGCAATCCCGCTCTAAAAGAATCCACATACGATGGTACCATTTTCCAGGGTATCACTACCGGTGAGGAAATGACCATTAAAGGAACAGCCAATAAATTTGGTTTCCTGTTCCTGATGATGATGGGGTCAACCCTATTCTCCTGGAGCCAGTTTTATAAGGGAGTCAATCCTTTGCCGATGATGTTAATTGGCGTATTTGGTGGATTGGCAGTTGCACTGATCATAAGTTTCAAAAAACAATGGTCGCCCTACCTGGCACCAGCCTATGCTCTTCTTGAAGGTTTATTTGTAGGATGCGTATCTGCTTATTATGATTATGTAAACCAGGAAAAATATCCCGGTCTGGTAATGCAGGCAGTTGCATTGACGCTGGTGGTTGCCCTGGTAATGTATGTAGTATACCGTTATCGCATTATAAAAGTTACACAAAAATTCAAGTCGGTTATCATTGTTGCAACCAGCGCATTGATGCTGTTCTACCTGATACAATGGATTTCTTCCCTGGCATTCAATTACACAATTGGTGCGTTTACCAATGCAGCAACTCCATTAGGGATTGGCTTCTCCATTGTTGTTGTATGTCTGGCTGCGTTATTTCTTTTACTTGACTTCGACATGATTGAAAAGGGAGTAGAGGCAAAAGCGCCAAAATATATGGAATGGTATAGTGCCTTTGCATTGCTGGTTACACTGATATGGCTGTACCTGGAGATCTTGCGCCTGCTGTCAAAATTGAGAAAATGACGCATTAGCGTTAACGCAATAAGATAAACAATAAAGAAGGTCCCCCGCCAATGGCGGGGGACCTTCTTTATTGACCTTTTTTATTTGATCAGGATTTTTTGATTGCCTCTTCTTTTAGCTGCTCTGTAGCTTCCACTTCCTCAGCAATTTTTGAGACATCTTTATCAATGAATTCATTCATGTAAATATTGAAGAGAACAATGATATAATTGACTAAAAGTGGACCGAATATCAACCCGATAAACCCAAACAGCCCCAAGCCAACTATCACACCAAGTATGGTTATGATCGGGTGAACATCACCCATTTTTTTCAATAAGGTAATGCGCGCTATATAATCAATATTGCCGGTTACTACTATGCTATATATCAGAAGCAGGGTGGCATTGGTATTTTCACCGGTAGCATACATATACAACACCAATGGCACCCAAACGATCATGGTTCCCACAACCGGGAAAAAAGCGAACACACCGGTTAAAAATCCCCACAATGCCCACTCCTTTACGCCAAATAAAAAATATCCCAGCGTTGCTGTTGCTCCCTGGATAATGGATATTAAAGGTATACCTAGTGCATTGGCTCTCACCATCTTTTTGGTTTCGGCAGCCAGCATATTGATATTATCTTTCTTTAACGGGATAATGCGGCTTAGCATCCTTTCCATCTCACTTCCATTGATCAGCATATGGTACAGCACAAACAGCATGATGGCCAGGTTGGTAATAAGATTGGCCGTGCTATTAAGCACCGTTGGCACGAATGCTGATAACTTACTGAGAGTATTAGTCAGATTAGCTTCTGATATCACTGTAAAGCCAAGCCTGTTCTGAATAGTGGCAATAGATTGCTTTACAGAGTTAATCGTCTCATTAGGATTGGCCAAAAAAGAATTGATCTTTGGACTAATCAGCGTTACTGCCAGGAATACCGGCAACCCAATCAGCATTAAATAATAAAGTATAAATAAACCGGCCGACCATCCTTTTTTCCATTTACGGTGGTAGACTAATTGAAAATAATTCCCACGACTAAGAATATAAAGCGTAAGCGCTCCCAATATCCCTGGAAGAAAAATATACAATTCATTAATCATCAGGTAAACCAGTAAAATAATTAATGAAAGCAGGAGTACCTGTTTAATCCGGTCGTTAAAGCTTGGCATACTGTGAAGATAATATATCCCCTGTTCAAAAAGGATGCTAGATTTTAGGGAGGGTAAATATGTATTGCACTATGAATGCATCAATTAACCCGAAAAATGGAACAGTAATTGTTTTTTCTGGGATATGCAGACTATACATAAAGAATACAAAAAGAAAAGTTCCACCCGCAGAAGCAAGCTGATACTGTACATCTCCCTTTTCATATTGATGCTGGCTATTGGCGGAGGAGTGTTATACTGGCAGACTCACAAGAAAAAATTCATCAGGGAAAAACTGGAGTCTGCTATCGAAAAAAAGAGCGGAGGCTTTTATACCATAAAATATGAATCCCTTGACCTGGATGAAATAACAGGATTCCTTTCCATTAGCAATCTCCGGATTGGATATGATACCAACAAATACAGTGCGATGAAGGCTCTTCATCTTGACCCTCCTACCCTTTTCAATATACTAATACCGGAGATATCTGTTGAAGGTGTGAAAACCCCAAAAGCGCTGATTGATAAGGAAATCGATGGAAGAAGGCTGACGATCAAAAACCCGGTGATTGAGATCCTGTACACCGGCCGTGGAAAGGATTCACTGCGTAAGGTGCCTACCCGGGAAATTTATCAGCAGATCCTTGGCAATCTGAACCAGATCAGCCTGGATTCAGTTTCCGTTTCCGGAGCGAAACTCATTACCCGAAACCTGAAAACCAAACAGACAGGGATTGAACTGAATAATGCCAGTCTTGAACTGATTGACGTTAAAGTTGATAGTGTAGCCAATGCAGATACTACCAGACTGTTCTACTCAAAGAAGCAGTCTATCGCATTCGAAAATATAAGCTGGCTTTCTGACGATAAACGATATAAATTCCGCGCAAAAAATGTTAGCTCCAATTCTGTTGAGCAGGACGTACACATTGGTGAGTTTGTGCTTGATCCTCTAAAATCTGAACAGGAATTCGTGAACAGCATTCCTACCCAGGATGACCGGTTTGATTTTAGATTTAATGATATTGTCCTGAAGAATCTTGACTATTTCCCCTTACTGGAGGAGAAAGTTAATGCAGACAGTATGCTGATCAGGTCTGCTAACTTTAAAATATACCGGGACCTTAATATTCCGCGTGACAATAAGAATCGTGTGGGTGATTATCCTCATCAGGCCCTCCAGAAGCTTCCTGTTGATATTGATATCCGGAAAGTAATTTTAGCTAATGCCTTTATTGAATACAAGGAAAGGAACAATATAACAAAGAATGCAGGAAAGGTTCAGTTCTATGATGTATATGCTACTATTACCAATTTAACCAACAATAAGGCATCCATTCATAAGAACAATTTGATGACCCTGGTATCACGTTCAAGGTTTCTAAACAAAACTCCATTCAACGTAAACTGGCAATTTCGTTTGCTTGATCCTGATGGACGTTTCAGTATAAAAGGAAACCTTGGTCCAATAGATGCGAAGGAGCTTAATGCATTAACTGAACCCATGGGGCCGGCCAGAATTCAGAAAGGTGAAATAAAAGGGCTCAGTTTCGATTTTAATGGAACTGATCATTCTATGGAAGGTACCATGACCCTGCTGTACAACAATTTAAAAATAGCTGCATTGGAAAAGGACAAGGGAGCGAAAGAATGGGATAAAAAATCATTGACCAGTTTCTTTGCCAATTTACTGATCAAAAATTCGAACCTTCCAAAGGGGGATAAGCCGGCACGCAAAACTTCAGTTACTAATGAACGGGATCCTAACCGATCGATATTTAACCTGGGGTGGAAGACAATCTTTAAAGGCATTATGGAAACGGTATCCAAAGTTTGATCATTGAACTTCGATAAAATTTGATTACTACCGCCGGAGAACCGGCGGTAGGTTATGAAACGAAAACCTTTCCTCTGTGGTCAGAGGGACTGTTTCCAGCCAGAGGGCAACTGGAATTCAGTAGATAAATAAAATTAAGGGATACTCTAGTCGGATTATATGATCAACGAAATGAAAGGACATGATTTTAATCATGTTTACGAAATTTACTGCTCGCTGTTATCTATTTTACGTCGATCTTTTCATACATAACCTGTTCCTTTCCGTCCTTATTGACGGTAAATGCAATAAAGGCTTCCTGGTCACCAAGAGAACTTATCACTGGGTACGAAGCCTGAACAGTATCCGGAGTAACATATTGAATCGATTGCGCCTGCCCATCAGCACTCCTTATCTGCAAACCAATCTTTCTGAAATATTTATCCTTTACCTGTAGGGGTTCGTCCCAAACGATTGCCAATCGCTGATCAGCTAAAACACTTACCTGTGGGTGCGATCCCATACCGTTAATCCTGTCATGACCCGTAAATGTATTTCCATTATCTATTGACCTGGTAAAATAGCATCCTTTATTTGGGCCACCGGTAAACCACGCAAAATTCAATCCTTCTTTATTCTCTATCATAGCAGGACCTGTGTGAGGACATCCTCTGATCACCCAGTTATCATTGCTGATTAGTTTGGGTGCTGAGAAATTCCTGGCACCATCCACTGAAACACAATGCAACATATCCCGGATACTGTCTTTCAGTATCCCACGATACAGGACATGAATGCCAGCTTTACTGTCTATGAAAAGATCAGTTCTGCAACACTGGCAACAACCCTCCGTGATCTTTTTCTCATTCTCAAATCCATTCTTTCCATGCGTGGAGGCATAGTACAGAGAGGAACCTTCCTTTTCAGAATTTTTTCGATTATCCAGCCAGATCACGGCAGCTTCACCATCAGGTAATAAGGCAACATCAAAATAACGCTGATCATAACTGGCAGTATCACTTACCAGGGGTTTTGCCTCAGTCCATGTTTTTCCCTTATCAAAGGACTGGCTATAATAAACAAGTCCTGAATACTTATTTTTTGGATTGGCATTGGCTATGCCCCATACGGCAATGATTTCGCCGGAGGGTTTGAATAGGATCTTGGGCAGGTTCTCACCATGAGGTTGAATTTTAGAACTTCCCGGAATTACAACTGGATGACTAAATGAAATCCCATTATCTGGAGAAGAAGCATAACAGAATACATAACTGGAATCTTTGTTCATTCTTGCCCAGCCTGCTACCAATTCACCGTTTCCATCTTTTGTTAGATAAGGGCAGGTACCTGGTTCAGTATCCAGCGAAAGCATCTGACTGGTTTCCGCTTCAGCTTTTTTATCATGGTTATTACAGGAAAAAAGTATAGTAGCGAATAATACCATCCCTGCAATTTTAAGATCCTGCATATTTAAATTTTACTCAGTGTTTTGAAAAAAGATCAGAAAAATCATAGGATAATCCTATACTGGCATTGCGTGGATCAGCCGGCGTATAACTATAATTGCTTCCAGACCTTGATGAGAAATAAGAATAATAGCTGTCACCGGCATTCATCAGATTCACCCAAAATTCAAACCCTTTATACTGGTATCCGGCACGAATATGAAACACATCAAATCCCTTATACTTCTCAGTATTTTGTGGGTCCAGGAAATAACTTCCCTGGTGCTGCCATTCTGCTCCTAATCTCAGGCCTTTAACAAATGAAGGCCTGAACCATACTTCGGCATTATGCAACCAGTGTGGCGCTCCATTCATTTCATTACCATTATAAGAAACCCCTTTTTCTATGAACTCAACAAAATGATGTTCGCTGTAAGCTGCACTAAACCGGAGATCAACTGACTTCACTGGTGTTGCCTTTAATCCCAGCTCAATACCACGATGAGAGGTTTTACCGGCATTACGATTTTCAGTTGAACCATCTTCCAGTCGCACGGAAATGATCTCATCAGTTCCATTTAATTTATACAAACTGATATCAGCTGTTAATTTATTCCTTATTAATTCACACCATCCTCCTATCTCGTAATTGTAAAAAACGGATGCATCCAGCCTTGGCACTTTTACTCCTTTATACAATTCGGTTACCTGTGGAGGAACAAACCCCTCACTATAATTTGCATAGATCCCGGTACGTGAGGAGAAATTATAAGTAAGCCCAATCTTGGGACTAATCCTTCTAAAATTATTGGCAGTATCTGGCGAACCACTAAAAGAGGAAGGATTAAGATCATTATCAAAATTATAATGAAACAGGTCATAGCGAAGAGAAGCCACTACCCTTAACTTATTCAATGGAGTAAATTCCCAGTTGATATAAGCAGCATAATCTGTCAATCCTGTTTTATACTGGGTAAGAATACTATCGGGTTTTGTATAGCTCAGGAATTTTCCACTTACACTATCCTTTTTAATGCGGATATATTCAGCATCGTAAGTGGAAGGGCTGTAATCGATATTAACTCCTGCTATTAGCACCCCATCTTTCCAACCAATTTTTTGACGGTGTTGGGCAATAAAAGCATAACTGTGAAAAGAACTGTTGTTGATCTCTCCGTGAGCCAGGTCCTTTCTGCCTGTAAAGCTGCCATTGGCCAGGCGACGATAATCATTTTTGATAGCATAGGCAGGGTTTTGAATGATGCTGTTATCCCTGAAAATAAGAGAGGCTGTAGTTTTTGCGTTTCCATTCCAGGTATGCGTGAGCGTAGACCGGTAACGGAAAGCGTGAACCTCACGGAATGTAAAGCTTTGCAGACTTGTAAAGGAGTGCCTGGCAAACATGCTACTGTCAACTCCGCTACTCATATCACTATAATAATTAAGCCAGGTGGCGCTATTGCTCAAAATGGTCTTTTCGCTGAAATGATAATCTATCCTGGCAGTAATGGTTGCTTTATGAAAATCAGTATACTCAATAAAGCTATTTCGTTTTTCGGCATAATACCCGCTCAATACAAAACCCCATTTGCCTTTAATAAAACTGGTTTGTAGTTCAGAACGTTTATAACCAATAGTATTCAATTGGGTGGAAAGCCTGAGTACAGGCACAGCAGTTGGGGATTGAGTAATAAAATTAACCACACCTCCTATCGCTTCACTACCGTAAAGAGAAGAGGAAGGGCCCTTGATCACTTCAATATTCTTCACAGCAGCCATATTCATTTCCAGCAGGGCATTGTGATTGAATAGTCCTGTGGTACGAACGGGTATCCCATCTTCAAGGTAAAGGAACAGGCTTTTGGTGGTCATTGGCTGGCGAATGCTCATTTCATGTTGCTCATTCCCCAGGTTAACCATATAAACACCACTTACTTTATTTAAAACCTGATC
>CAMLGP010000121.1 GCA_946479535.1 uncultured Bacteroidota bacterium | reverse complement strand
GTGGGCATCGCCGTAGGCGTCCACTTTCACGATTCTTTTCTTTGCGGCTGCTTTTGCACTTGGTTGCTGACCTTTGCCACCAGCTTGACCTTTACCGCCTGATTGTGCTTTTGCCATTTTACTTAGGTAATCTTTGTTTTTGTTTCATCCCCCGTTCCGTGGGACCCGAATCAACCCTCCTCCTGCACCGTGGTATCCGTAATTGATTCAGTAAAATTGGTGCGTATATAAAAACAGCAATCCCGCTAAAGCGGGACTGCTTATTCTTATTTCTTAGGTGCTTTCTTTTTACCCGCAACCGTTTTACGTTTTCCTTTACGTGTGCGGCTGTTGGTTTTTGTACGCTGACCTCTTACCGGCAATCCTTTACGATGGCGAAGACCACGGTAGCAAGCAATATCTAACAAACGCTTGATACTCATTTGCACTTCTGAACGAAGAGCACCTTCAACTTTGAACTCTTCCGTAATGGTGTTACGGATAGCATTCAGGTCATCATCATTCCACTCATGTACTTTCTTATCCCGGCTGATACTGCTTTTATCCAGGATATACTTTGCAGTAGAAGGGCCGATACCATATATATAGGTAAGACCTATTTCGCCTCTTTTATTTTTGGGTAAATCAACACCGGCAATACGAGCCATTATTATCTTGAATTTTAATTTTCAATGACGCTTAAATTTTTATAGCAAAAACGTAAAAAATTTAATCGTCAACATTTTATTTTATTACATTAAACAGCTTATCCCTGTCTTTGCTTGAAGCGGGGATTCTTTTTGTTAATAACATACAGCCTGCCTTTCCGGCGAACGATCTTGCAATCAACGCTGCGTTTCTTAATGGATGCTCTTACTTTCATTTTATTTAAGCTTTTATCCCGATAACTACCGGGACTGTTCCTAATTATTTATATCGGAAAATGATCCTTCCTCTGCTCAGGTCATAAGGGCTCATCTCCACTCCTACTTTATCCCCCGGCAAAATCCGTATGTAGTGCATCCTCATTTTTCCAGAGATGGTGGCCAGTATTTCGTGGCCATTTTCGAGCTTTACCCTGAACATAGCGTTCGACAAAGCCTCTATAATTACTCCATCTTGTTTAATCAGGGGTTGTTTCGACATACAAATTTTAGGGGTGCAAAGATAGGAGTAAGGTCCCGAAAAAAGAAAAAACCTGTTCTTTTTTTCAGAACCCCCGCTTAAAAAGACAACAAGAATACTTAAATGGGCTAAAATATTCCATTTCAGCTCATTTTCTTCAAAATGGTGGGACTGAGAGGACCCCTTATCCGGCTGAATTTTAGGATAATAGCGTACGACCAAAAAATCCAAATCGCGTGTGTTGGAGCAACATAGGGTTTACTATGGAGCTACTATGGAGGAAGACTGGAGGAAGGGTATACCAGCGCCAGACCTCTCCCTATTGCCATTTTTCAGTCAGGCTGCAGGATCCGGGGCAATAGGGAGCTATTTGGCCCAGGGAGGGTCAATAACAAAAAATGGCCCGGAGGCCTTAATTCACCATTGGTTTTTCCAGTGGCACCTTGGTCATGTCCAGATGAAGGTTCTGGAGCTGGTGCACACCCAGTGGAAAGCTGAAATGACGACGGTCTTCCCGCCACCACATGTCGATATTGCTGAAATCGTTCTTTCTGGGAGTTACCAGCCGGAAAGAGTCTTTTTTGTACTTCACGCCGCCTTCAAACTCTTCTTTGGTAAATCCAAGCGCCATGAGCTGACCTTCATCAAGAGGAATAGGCTTTACTTCATCCAGTGTATACCAAAACTCCTGGATCCCGTTATCCACAAGCACCTGATGGTCCTCATGGCTAACTCTGACAACAACCCCTTCCCTTTCAACCCCGTCATCATTGACGGAAAGAATGTCTCCCTGTTTGAGATCTCCTAATTTGAGCATAGCAATACGTTTTTGTGTATTCTAAATTTAAGGAAAGGTTGCTATTATCAGGCCAGAAAGGCCATATTTTTCGCAACGTTAACTTAGGATCTCTTCCGGTAGCTGAAAACAGCCCAGGTGTTAAGCACCACCGCAAAGCCCAATACCTTGAGCAGGTGGGGCTGAATATCAGCCAGGTTGCTTCCCTTTAGAACTACCATCCGCATTACTTCAATGAAATAGGAAACCGGGTTGAACCGGGTGATCCATTTTGCCCATTCGGGCATACCATCAATTGAGGTATAAAGTCCACTTAACAAGATGAAGATCATCATCATAAAGAAAGAAATGAGCATAGCCTGCTGCTGGTTGCTGGTAAAGGTGGATATCAGGAGCCCGAGGCCCAAAACGGCAAGAAGGTAGACTGCTGCAAACACATAAATGGTCAAAAAACTCCCTGCAGGGGTGATTCCGTAAAAGATCCGGGAGATCAATAATCCAATGGAAAGTACAATCAACCCCAAAACCCAGAAGGGGATCAACTTGCCGAGGATGAACTGGTATTTTTTAACCGGCGTAACATTGATCTGTTCAATTGTCCCGATCTCTTTTTCCTTTACAATATTCAGGGAAGCAAGAAAGGAACCCACCATTGTTACGAGTATCACCAGGATCCCCGGTACCATGAAGAATTTGTAATTCATGAGCGGGTTAAACCAGTTGGAAGAAGTGATTTCAATATTTGTTTCCGGACTGAACCTGGGTAACTGAATCCATTTTAACCGTACCTCCCTGTTATAATCCTGAATAATACTTCGCAGGTAAGCGCCACCCAGATTTGCTTTCACACCATTAATGGCATTCACCGCAAGAAATAATACCGATTCATTTTCTTTAACCAGGTTCTTTTCAAACGAAGCTGGAATTTCCAATACCAGGTCTGCCTTATCTTTTTCAATATCATGAAGGGAATGATTGTAGGATGGACTATAATCTTCCAGGATGAAATAACCAGAAGAAGTGATCTTGGAGATCAGTTGCTGAGAGTACGTAGAATGATCATGATCTACCACACTCAGCTGAATATTCTTCACTTCATAATCCGCGGCCCAGGGCAGTACCAGCAACTGGATCATCGGCATCACGAAAATGATGCGAAGAATGGACTTGTCCCTGAACACCTGCCTGAATTCCTTTTGCAATAAAAACTTCAGCGTTCTCATTATGATAAATTCAAAAGTAAAAAGTCAAAATTCAAAAGTTCAATCCGTTGTCTTAAAGTAAACTGGCTCATATTTTTACTTTTGATCTTTTACTTTATTAAGCCAGCCTTATTTTGAATTTTTTAATGGCAACTGTCAACAGGAACATCATCATTCCTGCCAATATCAATGTTTCCTTCCACACCTCACTAAAGCCCACGCCTTTGATCATTACATCCTTTACGATCAGGTAATACCATTTTGCAGGAACAATATTGGAGATGATCCTTAACGGCAATGGCATATTCTCAATGGGAAACATAAATCCACTGAGCATAACTGTGGGAAGGAACATTCCGGTCAAAGAAATGAACATGGCTGTCTGTTGGGAATCTGTAGAAGATGAGATCAGCAATCCAAACGCCAGACAGGTTAATGTGAACAAAATGCTTTCTCCTATCAATAGGATCAGGCTACCATTTATCGGCACATCCAGCACAAACACGCTCAGCAACAGGATGCTTGCGATATTCACCATTGATAATAACAGGTAAGGAACTGCTTTTGCCACAATGATCTTAAGCGGCTGCATGGGTGATACCAGTAATATCTCCATCGTTCCCAACTCTTTTTCTCTTACCACCGTAATAGCGGTCATCATTGTACATACCAGCATCAATACCATGGCCATCACACCAGGCACAAAACTGTAAGCTCCTTTCAACTGTGGGTTATACAACATCCGCATTTCCGTGTTGATGGTGTAAGGAAGTTTCCGCTCCTCAGTGATCCGTTTCTGGTAATCCATAATCACTGCTGTAGCATAATTGGTAAGTGTATTGGCAACATTGGGATCCGTAGCATCAGCCACCAGTTGTACCTGTGCCTTATTGAAATGATCAAGGTCTTCATTAAAGTGCGGAGGAAAAACAACGGCCAGCTTTACTTTTCCTTTTCTAAAGGTCTGCTCAATCTCTTCATTGCTGTAAATGGTGTTTTCAATTTCAAAATACTGGCTGGCGGCAAGTTCCTGGGTTAATGATGCAGTAGCCGCGTCCTTTGAATGGTCCAGCACCACTATCTTTGAATTCTTCACCTCATTGGTCAATGCAAAACCAAATATGATGATCTGCACAATTGGCATACCCAGCAGGATGAACATCGTCCGTTTATCCCGGAAGATGTGATGAAATTCCTTTTTTACAAATGATATGAACTGCTTCATGCTTCTCCCGATATCGATCGGGATCGTTTTTAAATGGTTACTAATCCCCTCTCTTAGCTTTCCTTGCCAGTTTAAGAAATACTTCATCCATAGATGAAGCACTAAATGTTTTCTTCAGGTTAAAGGGTGTATCCAATGCATCAATTCTTCCATCCACCATAATGGAAACCCGGTTACAATATTCCGCCTCGTCCATATAGTGGGTGGTTACAAACACAGTGATCCCCGATTCGGATGCCTGATAGATCATGCCCCAGAATTCCCTGCGGGTAACAGGATCAACACCGCCGGTAGGTTCATCCAGGAAAACGATTTTCGGTTCGTGAAAGATGGCAACGGAAAAAGCCAGCTTCTGTTTCCAACCTAACGGCAATGATCCAACCAGTTTGTTCGCTTCATTTTCCAAATGCAACTGCTTTAATATCGTTGCTGTTTTATCCTTTATATACTGATCAGTCATTCCATAGATACCGGCATAGAACCTGATATTCTCCCTGATGGTAAGATCTTCATACAAAGAGAATTTTTGGCTCATGTAACCAATGCTGCGTTTTATTTTCTCATTCTCTTTGTACACATCGAATCCTGCTACGGAAGCATTCCCGGAAGTTGGGAGTGATAATCCACAAAGCATACGCATTGCAGTAGTTTTTCCTGCACCATTAGCTCCAAGAAAACCGAATATTTCTCCACCATGCACTTCAAAGGATATGGCATCTACTGCGGTAAAAGCACCAAATTGTTTGGTAAGCTGATCCGCAACAATGGCTTTAGTATTATGATTAATTGCTTGCACCGGTATTATTTTATGTACTGTTTTTCATCAATGCCATGAAGCAATCTTCAATGTCTGGCTTTATGCTTTTAATCTCAGCACCTTCATAATGCTTTGATTTAAGATATGCTTCAAGGTCATTCTCACCTTTACCCTCTTTCAATACCACATGATGGTATTCTCCAAAAGGATAGGCATCTATCTTTCCTTCCCATGTATTCAGGTCTTTTAATAATTGCAGCATATTGCCCGACTTGACCGCCACAATAGGTTTCTTAAAATCATTGATCACGCCTTGCGGCGTATTCACCGTCATTACTGTCCCGGATTGCATCAGTGCCACCCTGTCGCAAAGACTGGCTTCATCCATATAAGGAGTTGAAACAAGAATGGTGATATTCTGCTCTTTCAATCGTTTCAGCATTTCCCAGAACTCTTTTCGGGAAACTGCATCAACCCCGGTAGTGGGTTCATCCAGGAATAATACGGTTGGGCGGTGGATCAGTGCACAGCTTAGTGCCAGTTTCTGTTTCATACCACCCGATAATTTTCCTGCTCTGCGATCCTTGAATGGTTCTATCTGTGAATAGATCTCTTTTACCAGGCCATAATTCTCATCTATAGAGGTATTGAAAATGGTAGCAAAGAATTCCATATTCTCTTCCACAGTCAGATCCTGGTACAGTGAAAATCTTCCTGGCATATAACCCACGCGATGCCGGATCTTTTTAAAATCCTTTACCACATCAAATCCATCTACTACCGCGCTGCCGCTATCTGCCAGCAACAGGGTTGTAAGGATGCGGAACAGCGAGGTCTTTCCTGCCCCATCGGGCCCAATGATGCCAAAGAGCTCCCCTTTCGCCACTTCCAGGCTGATCCCTTTCAGTGCTTCAGTCTTCTCCTTTTTGGAACCGTAAGTCTTTACAATATTTTGTACGCTAACTGCAGCCATGATCAATTAAACTTTACTTCTCCATACATTCCGATCTTCAGGAAACCATCGTTCTTCACTTTGATCTTGATGGCATAGACAAGATTGGCTCTCTCTTCTTTGGTTTGTATTGTTTTTGGGGTGAATTCAGCTTTATCTGATATCCAGGTGATGGTACCGGGCATTTCCCTGTACTTATTCTTTCCGTCATCCACCAGCACTTTCACTGTTTGCCCCAGTTTCACCTGTGATAATTGTGTTCCACTGATATAAGCGCGCAAAGTGATGAAGGAAAGATCAGCTATCTTATAGATGGCCTTGCCAGTATTGGTCATTTCACCCGCTTCGGCATATTTGGTAAGTACGGTGCCATTGATCGGGTTTTTGATAGCTGCTTTATTCAGCTGGTCCTGTAATTGTTCCACTTTCTTTTGCAGGGGTTTACCCTGACTGAGAATGGTTCTGTTCTGGGTGCCGCTATTATTGCGTTGCACATTGATCTGCTGCTGCGTAACCTGTAATTCTTTACGGGCAACATCAATCATTGCATTGATATCATCCAGCTGTTTGCCTGTAGCTGCATCCTGTTTAATAAGATTTTCTGTTCGTGTTTTCTCGTGAAGCAGGTTATCCAGCCTGGATTGCTGAACTTTCAACTGGTCCTGTAAGAGTTTCACCTGTGGTTCCACATTTACAGTCTGGTCCTGTAAAGCTTCAATGGATTCCTGCACCTGTTCTTTTTGAAGGGTGAGATCAGTAGGATCAACCTGTGCTACAATACTGTCTTTTGCCAGCACTGAACCTTCTTCCAGGTTAAGCCAGAGTATTTTCCCATTGGCTGAAGAAGAAACTATTACTTCATCCGCTTCAAAAGTTCCCGAAGCATCAAAATCACTGTCTTTCCCATTACATGCGGCAAGTGCCAGCAATATTGATGCGCTAATTAAAAATCTGGTCATAAAATTTATTGTTTGCCTGATATAGTTTGGTAATTGATTTCTGCCTGTAATAATTGCACCTGGTGCAAAATGCGTGTTTGTTTGGCGGCATCCTCGGCATTCACTTCCCTGAGATAGTCGTTTGCGGTGATCACTGCATTCTCCAATTGTGCTTTGGCGGCTTCTGTTACCTGATGACGCAGATCGATAATGGCATCATCGGTAGCCACAAGTTGCTGTAATTTTTCTATATCACTCTGCTGCTGCTTCAATTGGGTATTTGTATTCAACAGAAAAGTTTCCTGTTGAATATCGATAACACGTTTATTGACTTCCACCAGTTGTTTTTCTTTCTTTTTGGTATAAAGATTTCCCAGCGACCAGTTAAATCTTACACCGCCGATATAATAGAGATCAAATTCATTAGTGAGTACATTCAGTCCCGGTCTTCCATATCCGCCCTGAACAAACAGGCTGGCTTTGGGAAGATTCTTTGACCGGAT
>CAMLGP010000120.1 GCA_946479535.1 uncultured Bacteroidota bacterium | reverse complement strand
ATTCTGAATACCTGTTACAGTAAACTCACCTGTTTTGGAAAAAGTCATTCCCCCCTTGGTAGTTGTGATAGTAAAGGTTCCCGGAGTGGTAACGTTTGCCTTCACTGTTACTGTATTGGCAGCATCCAGTGGGGTTCCCACGCCGTAGGTTCCGGCAATGGTTGGCACAGCGCACGCACCTGATCCATCCAGGTAGGTAAAAACTGCAGGACCAACCACATTTACATTGAAGGTGCATCCGTTGGTTCCAACGGTGAATGCATTAGCGCCGGCAGTTGTTGGCGTGCCAGCACCCACCAGCACAACGGTTTGCACACCTGTGTTGGCGAAGCCTCCGGACTTTGAGAAGGTCATACCTCCAACTGTGTTGGTGGCAATGGTGAATGAACCTTTTGAAGTCACATTTGCTTTTACCGTAATGGTATTTGTGGCAGTGAGAGGAGTGCCGAGACCATAAGTTCCGCTTACGATAACATTTGTACAGGCAGTTGGTGAACCCACCAGCGTGAACACCGCAGGTGCAGGTACGGTAACGGTTACTGAAAACTTGCAACCACTGACGCCACTAATAGATGGAATAAATTCATCTGTTTGTGCAGCAACAGGAGTTCCACTTCCGGTAAGCTTAATATTTTGAACACCAGTGGTAGTAAATGACCCACTGGCTGCAAACTTATATCCGTTGACGGTATTGGTAGAAATTGTATAAGTACCTATAGTAGTTACGTTGACCTGAACGGTAGCAGTATTGGTTTCACTTAGAACGGTTCCGGTTGCATAATAGCCAGCAATGGTTGCTACGGAACACGCGTTAGGCGCACCGTCAAAGCTGAATACTGCCGGACCAGAGGGATTTGTGGTAGGGGGCAGTTGTTCGTTTACTTCTTTTTGGCAGGAAAACAGGGTCATGGCTATTGCCATGATACAAAGGAGGTGGCGCATTTGATTCGGTGGAATTAAGGGGCAAAGTTAGCGTTTTTAGGGGGATCAGTCGCAATCACCCGAATAGCCAAATGCTTATTTGGATCTGTTTTGGGAGAATTGAATAGGAGAGTGTTTCCCTATCAGGAAACAAATAACATTGTTGATATTGCGTGTTACTTTTAGAGAATTCGGCGATAAAATAAAATTAATTTTTTATAGCCAGGCTGAGTCCAGCTTTAAACACTGCATAGTTCAGGTTATTCATCTGGCTGTGATTAAAGGGATTAAAATTGTAGCATGTCAATTCTGCGGCATTTCCTTCGCAAATTCTTCGCAATCCTTCGAGGATTTTTATAGTCTAAGAAAAATCACTTACGGTTATCAAATTTCCTGGTAGAATGATTGTAAAAATCAGGATAGGTGATTGATTATTTCTCAAAGCTTCTTCCGTCTGCGATTAATGGCTTCTGATCTATAATCCAGAATCATCCGGGTAATTTCATTTTAGGGCTTAAAAAGGGCGTTTAAAGAAATCTGGTGGCAAATGGGTTTGGTTCTGGATAGTAGAATTATCAGGCTTTCCAGGTTGAAGGTTGGTTTGAAGTTAGTTTCATGCGAGTTTGATTCGGGGGCGGGTAGACCCCGTCCATTGAAAAATGGTTCATTCTCGCCTGCAACTCGCCTGCAATACGCCTACAACACGGCTGCTGAGTGGCTGCTGAGTGGAGCAGAAGCAAGCACTCCCGGAACTAACAGCAATGAGTCTCGAAGAGAATTTGATTGTTTTGCGGAAAATAGGTCCTCAACGTGTTGGTTTTTGTGGAAGATATTTTTGGCGACTCATTAGATTTTGCGAACAGCTATTTTGATGAAAAAAGCCCTGATGAATTTTATTATTAAAATCTATTACAGCAAATAGGTGCAAACACGTATTTATTTGGCTATTTATATAAGAAGCCAGATAGAAAGAAGAAGAAATTAAAATTTGACATGAAATAAAAAATGAATTTATAGAATTGAAACTTTGACCGTTTGTATAATATACTAATTTCTGAATTTGTGTGCTGGAAGGAAACGGAATTGATGGCGGCTATATAAGGGGAAGTATGTTTTGTAGTAAGATACTCAGGTTAAACCTGAGGCAGATGGTATAAACTATAAATACATGGTAAGATGCCCTAATTTTGTAACATGAAACAAATAAAACTGGGCTAATTTTGTTACAAAAAATGGTAAAAAATACCCTAATTTTGTGACATGTTTGAAAGGCATATCTTGCAGGAGCTGAAGAAATGGCGGATCAAGGATACCCGTAAACCACTCATTATCAGAGGTGGCAGACAGGTGGGGAAAACCACTGTCGTCCGTCAGTTTTCAACTGAATTTAATGACTTTATTTATCTTAATCTGGAGCTGCCGGGAGACCGGAACCCATTTGAAGAATTCTCCGATTTTGAGACCCTGCTTCAAACTTTGTTCTTTCTCAAAAATAAATCGCTTGCTGACCGCGCCAATACATTGATTTTTATTGATGAGATCCAGGAGGTGCCCGAAGCGCTTCAGCAGTTGCGATATTTTTATGAGGATGCTCCGGACATCCCGGTAATTGCTGCGGGTTCGATGCTGGAAAGCGGGTTCGATCCTCAGATCAGCTTCCCCGTTGGCCGGGTAGAATACCTGGTAATTCAACCGGCTTCTTTTCTGGAATTCCTGGGAGCTATTGAGGAAACAGCAGCTTTAGCACAAGTTCTAACTGTGCCGGCGGCGGCATTTGCGCATGATACGCTGCTAAAGTTGTTTCGGACCTATTGCCTGATCGGCGGCATGCCTGAAATTGTTGCGCACTATTCAGGTCATAAAGATCTGGCTGCACTTACTCCTATTTATGAATCGTTGCTCGTTTCATACCTCGATGACGTAGAGAAATATGCTCATGGCGGTTCCCAGGTTGATTATATCCGGCATGCGATCCGTTCAAGTTTTGCCGAAGCGGGTAAGCGGATCAAGTTCCAGAATTTTGGTAATTCATCTTATAAATCAAGGGAGATGGGGGAAGCATTGCGGGCACTCGAAAAAGCGTTGCTGATCCACCTGGTCTATCCACAAACGAGCCCGGTTTTGCCGTTGTTGCCGGATGTAAGTAAGTCGCCGCGTCTGCATGTGCTGGATACAGGTATGCTGAATTATTTTGTTGGGTTGCAACAAGAAATTTTAGGAACTACCGATTTAAACAGTGTGTACAAGGGAACGGTAATAGAACATATCGTGGGCCAGGAATTACTAGCCCGCCAATATAGCGCATTGCATGGATTGGCGTTTTGGGTTAGAGAAAAAACAACATCAGCGGCAGAAGTGGATTACCTGTTCAGGTATAAAGAAAAACTGGTACCGATTGAGGTTAAATCCGGTTCGACAGGAAAATTGCGTTCTTTAGCCATGTTTATGGATATGGCGCCACATAACATTGCAGTCCGATTTTATGCGGGAGAAATACTGATCTCGACGATCACAACGCCAGGTGGCAAAACGGTTCATTTGTTGAACCTTCCTTATTATCTGGTATCACAGATTGAAAAGTACCTTGAATGGTTAGAGGTGCAGATAGGAAAATAATTTGTAGGATTGTATAAGAATTCCATTTTGCGGGTTCCCTTGATCGTTTAATGGACTGTTCTATTCGAACACCGTCTCCTGAACTCACCGAATTACTCACTGAGATTTGGTGAAAATTGGAGTGATTTGGGTAGGTACAAAAACAACAATGCCTGCAAATTCAACGATTTTGCCGGCATTTGATCTGTTTTGAAATTGTTTCTTGCGGACCGGACGGGACTCGAACCCGCGACCTCCGCCGTGACAGGGCGGCATTCTAACCAACTGAACTACCGATCCAATTTCGGGACGGCAAAGATAGGGGAATCAGGGCTTAATTTTCAAAAGATTGGGCAATTTTTTGGGGATATATAACCCATTTAAAGGCTGAAAATCAGGTTTTAGCACCAGGTTGAGGTAATTTATCCGTCTCTTTCCTTAATTCTCATTCTTCTGTTCATCAACCAGTTTACCCAGGTCTTCCTGTGTATCAATATCAACAACACCTTTCGGAAAATCAACTGTGATCACATCCCCACTATGTTCCTTTAATATCTTCTTCGCTCCCGTATCACCCTTCAACCCGAGAAGTTTTCCAAAATACCTGCGGGTAAAAAGGACCGGCGTTCCAATTGTATTGGCATAAGCCGATGCAACAATAAGTTTACCGGTTTCCTGCTGAACCTGATCTAACTGATTAAATAATGATGAATTCACGTAAGGCTGATCACATACCGCAATGATAATTTTTTCAACGTTGTTATCTAATTGACAAATCGCATAAACTCCAGCTACTATACCCGAAGCCATTCCCTTCTCCCAATTCTTATTATAAACCAATTTAACATTGCTGTCTTCAATAGATGAACTCACTTCATCCTTAGCTGCACCCGTTACCACTACAATACAGGAAGGGTCACTATGTTTTGCTTCATCAATAACATACTGTAAAAATGTTTTACCGTTGAAGTGGATTAATTGCTTGGGAATTCCAAACCGGGAGGATGCCCCGGCAGCTAAAATGACGATGCCGGTATTATTCATGATCCGCAGGATTATCCACCGTTATTCGCTCATGAATTTCAATAGTCCTGTCCTTTAAAGATCCACCGTCTCTTTTAGAAAAAACTGATTTTATTTCTGCAAGAACAGAGAGGGCTATCTCTTCTGAAGTCTCGGCACCAATATCCAGTCCAACCGGACCATGGATCTTCTGCAGCACTTCTTCATTTATTTCGATTCCCTTAGCGGTAAGATCATCCAGCATTTTGTAGAACTTCTTCTTCGGTCCCAGTAAACCGATAAAGGGGCAGTCGGCATGAATCAATTGCTCCAGCGCTGCCAAATCGTAATTATAATTGTGGGTCATTACAACCACTGCAGTCTGCTCATCGATAGTAACCGCAGTTAAAACTTCCGAGGGTTTCACCCTACAGATCTGACTTGCTTTCTGGAAACGTTCAGTCGTACAATAGAGAGGCCTGGAATCTACAATGATAATATCCCAACCCAACACACTGGCCAACTCCGTTAAAGGCTGTGCATCATTGCCCGCTCCCAAAATCACCAACCGGATAGGAGGGGGGATAAATTGATATAGCACCGAATGATCAGCATATTCCTTAACTACAGAATTTTGCTGGCTAAAAAGAAATTGTCCGTCTTTTTCAATAGCTGGGGATTTACTCAATGATATCTTTTCTTCTCTGTTGAAAAAATAACAGGTACCAGTTTGTAATTGGCTATTATTCGGACTAAATACTGTGGCGATAATTGAATTCTTTCGTTGTTGCAATGCCTTTTTTAATAATTGAATGGGATTATGTTCGTCCTCGTCAATTATCGGTTCAAATAAAATATAAACAGTCCCATTGCATCCTAACTGAATGCCAAGCCTTCCATCGTCTTCATCTGTAGTCTCATAGATCTCCAGTTTATTCTGCTGCTGAAACATAGCCAGCCTGGCCTTTCGCAAGGCACTCCCTTCAAGGCATCCACCGCTGATGGCGCCAGTAAGGTCCCCGTCTTCTGTCACCAACATTCTGGCTCCTGGTCTTCGATAAGAAGAACCTTCCACCTTTACCACAGTAGCCAGCGCTGTTTTCTTGTGCTGGGCAACGGCCCGGTCATAAGCAAGAATTATATCTTTAAGCTCTTTCATAATAGATGGGGCATTAATTCTCTGGGGCAATTCCGCCTTTATTGATCCATTCATTCCATGCCGTCAATATCCTGCAATGAATTTGTGGCGGCACCCCAGGATTGGCCTGAATCGTCCTTTAGTACTAAGTTCCTAAATTTTCCGGACAGGGGCTAATTATCCTTAAAACCCAATATTCTAATGTTATATTATGCACAAACCTGTTTAGTTTTGCAACCACAACTGCAACAGTCCGAGATTAAACTTTTACCACATCATTTAAACCAAAAATTTTCCCGGTATGAAGTATCTATTCATTTTCTTAGGAATTGTTATGCTATTTACAGCCTGTAAGCAAGGTAATAAGCAAGGCAATGACAACAAGGTCTACGGAGCGCCAAATGCAAAAGTCTCAGCCACTCCAAATTCAATAGAAGAAAATAAAGGCCCACTGGCATTGGGACCCGATGTGCCTAAAATACAGGAAGGAGATACAGTGGATGTAAAGTTTGACGTAAGGCATCAGTTATTTCCTATCTCCGGAACAGTCAGTTTTACGGCATGGACATTCGGCGGTTCCGTACCAGGTCCGGTATTGAGGGTGCGGGTGGGACAAACCATTCGATTTTCAATGACGGACAGATCCAATGATACCATGCATAATATGTCCATGCAGATGAATATGATGCCCATGCAGCATTCAATTGATTTCCATTCGGCCATGGTAAATCCGGAAGATAAATACCGGAGTATTCAACCAGGAGAAACAATACAATTCATGTGGACGGCAAATTACCCCGGTGTATTCATGTATCACTGTGGCACACCGATGGTTTTATTGCACATGATATACGGCATGGTAGGAATGGTAATTGTTGAACCTAAGGAAGGATATCCGGGTACGGTTGATCATGAATTTGCTCTCGTTCAAAACGAATACTATCTCAAGAAAGAAGGTGATCTGTATATTCCTGATACAGCTTTAGCCCTGAAGAAGCAGCCAACCTTTGTTGCTTTCAACGGTAAGGTGGGCCAATACGTGGTTCATCCATTAAAAGTGAAAGCAGGAGAAAGGATCCGGGTGTACCTTTTGAATGCCGGACCTAATAATGCCACCAATTTCCATGTTATTGGAACCATTTTAGATAAGGTTTGGCTGGATGGTAATCCAAAAAATGAATTAAACGGGATGCAATCCGTCTATCTCGGTCCTGCCAGTGGTGCTGTTCTGGAATTTGTAATGCCCGAAAAAGGCAGTTATACTTTTGTGGATCATTCTTTTGCTGATGCTACCCTGGGAGCCATTGGTATATTTGATGCAGAATAATCATGAACAGGTATGAAATCACGTAACTTATGGTTTACGCTATCCCTGTTTAATCTTTGTATCGTTGCATTGCTTGGAATGACCCTAAGGAGTAAACTTTTATTCCCACTAACCTTCATTGATTATAAAAATATGCTAAGCGCCCACTCGCATTTTGCCTTTGGGGGGTGGGTTACCCTTGCGCTGATGATACTTTTCGTTGATAATCTACTTTCACAACATCAGAAGCAAAAGCAAATTTATCAATGGATGCTGTGGGGAATAGAGATCACTTCCTTTGGAATGCTTTTTACATTCCCGTTCCAGGGATATGCGCTGTTTTCCATCATATTTTCTACCCTGTTTATTTTTTTTACCTGGGGCTTTAGCTGGGTTTTTATAAAAGATATCTGGAAAACGGGAAATGAGAAGCCGGTTACACTACTGGCCATAAGCGCCCTTGCCTGCCTTGTTCTTTCATCCGTTGGCCCTTTTACGCTGGCTTATATTCTTGCTACACATTCAGGGACT
>CAMLGP010000119.1 GCA_946479535.1 uncultured Bacteroidota bacterium | reverse complement strand
GTGCTATAGTTGGAAGCACCGCCTGAATGCATCAGGTCCCTGTAAAACCGGCTGTTAATAAGGAATTTGGCGCTGCCTGATGCAAACAATGTAAAGTCAAATTGTTTATAGGCTGCACTGAAATTAAATCCATAGTTGTATTTGGGAATTCCACTGCCGAGATAAACACGGTCATAAGTGTCATCTACAAAACCATCCGGTTTGCCATCAGGACCGCTTATATCTTTATATTTTACGTCACCGGGTTTAAGGTTTGGAGCAAAAGT
The DNA here is from genome assembly GCA_946479535.1 of uncultured Bacteroidota bacterium. Next base: position 7,263 of record CAMLGP010000119.1, on the reverse strand, counting down.
ATGAACAGCATGAGCAGCTATTTCTGCCTGTGACTGATAAATGCCTTCATAAACAAATCCATAATGTTCACCAATAGATCTTCCAATTGCCGTTCTGGCACCAGCACCCTGCAAAGGTTCAGAGTTGTTAAGACCCAGGCTTAACACCTCATTCTTAACAGTAGAAAGATTGGCGCCCACATCAAAGGTGAAATCACCTTTGTTCTTGTGATAGGTAAGCGCTAGCTCAATCCCCTTATTGGTAAAAGTTGCCGCATTAACAACAGGTGCAAGGTTATTGGAACCAACCGATGCAGGAATTGGAACATTTACCAGCACATCGGAGCTTTTTGCATTATACCATTCTGCTGAAAAATCCAGGTGATTGTTCAGTAATATGGCATCAAATCCAACATTGGTAGTTGCCTTTTCTTCCCATTTTAATGTTTCAGAAACAACGCTGGTTTGCAAACCACCAGTGATCCTTGTACCATCAAATGTGTATACAACACCTGAATTGATTATCGCCTGGTAACCGTAGTCACCAATATTCTGGTTACCCAGTTTACCATAGCTTGCCCTCACCTTAAGAGAAGATATTACGGTGGCGGGAACCGACCAGAATTTTTCATTGCTCACCTTCCAACCCACAGATACGGCGGGGAAGCTTCCATATTTATTGCTTGGAGAAAACCTGGAAGATCCATCCCTGCGTATCGAAGCTGCAACCAGATATCTGTTGTCATAGCTATAGTTAACCCGACCAAATAAAGAAGTGATATTATTGACAAACTCCGTTCCTTTAGCAGCGCTGCTGGTACCATTACTGATAACAGGGTAATATGGCTGTGTGAATCCCTGTGCACTGCTTTCACGGAAAACAGCCTTGTTGTTCCGGTAGGAATGACCAGCCAATGCTGTAAGGGAATGCTTTCCAAAATTCTTCTCGTAAGTAAAAGTATTCTCTATTGCTGCATTGGAGAAATTCCTTGAATTATCATTCAGGCGGGCAATTGTATTACTGAAGAATTTACCCATGAAAAAAGTAGGAACCCATGAATAATCCCTTGTTACTGTACGATCATAACTGACGCTTGCCCTGTATTTTAAATTATTTCCTCCTTTCTTTAATAGCTGAAGCTCTCCATAAATGTTGGAAAATATGCGATCTACATCAACATAGTTCCTAAACATGGAGTTTACTCCAATTCCATTCAATGAATTTTCACCATGAAACTCTGAATTGGAACCGCCAAATCCTCCATCATTAGCCGGATCATAAACAGACATGGTAGGAATTGCCCTAACCAATGTATTGATCAGTGGAGGAATGCCACCTAACAGGATATCATCACGGAATGTCAATGAGTTTTCGTGAGAATGTGTGTAAGACATTGACTCACCTACTTTCAATATTCCCTTTTCTGCTGAAGTGTTAACCCTTGCAGTATAACGATTATAGCTTGGTCCGTTTCCTACATAGGTGCCAGCATTATCAAAATAATCCAGGGAAATATTATAAGTGCTGTTCTGACCGCCGCCAGACAGGCTTACGTTATGATTTTGCCTGGTTCCGGTTTTAAGCCCTTCTTTTTGCCAGTCAGTATTGATATTGGTAATATACCCGGGATTGGTAGGATCATTAGCAGGAAAAAGTGGCTGGCCACCATTTACACGCGATTCATTAACCAGCATCTGGTATTGAGCCCTGTCAGTAACATCAGTATGTTGCCAAACCTTATCCCATCCATAATAGCCGTTGTAATCCACTCTCATTTGTGTATTCTTCTTTCCCTGTCTGGTAGTGATAATAACAACTCCATTTGCAGCTTCTGCGCCATAAATAGCTGCCGCGGCTGCATCTTTCAGTACCTGCATGGATTCAATATCATTTGGACTGAAATCACGAATGGAATTTCCAACAGGCACACCATCCACCACATAGAAAGGCTGAGGTGAACCCAGTGTACTAAAACCTCTGATCCTTACAACAGGCGCCGCACCAGGTTGCCCATCGCTGTTGATGGAAACACCAGCCACACGTCCCTGCAGTAACTGGGTAATATCGGAGGTAGAGTATTTTTTTGTTTCATTGATATTCACGCCCACTATTGATCCGGTAAGGTCTCCCCTGCGCTGGGTACCATAACCTACTACCACCACATCATCAAGCACATTCACTTTTTCATTCAGCGTAAAGGAAATATTGGGAGAATTCCCAACTTTAACCTCGCCGCTATTATAACTGGCAGAAGTAAATTCCAGAACATCCTTTGGAGAGGCTGTGATAGTGAATGTGCCATCATCACCCGTAGTAGTGGCAATTGTACTGCCTTTTACGGTTACCGTTACCCCAGGCAGTGGTTTTCCATCCTTATCGGAAATGATTCCTCTAACCCGGGTCTGTGCCATTGCAAAAGACACAAAGCCTGAAAGGAGAAGCATCAGCAGGACTTTTTTCCTCAACACTCGATTTGTTTTGTTTCTCATACAGCAGTATTTGTTTTTAGAGAAAATTTATTGATTGAAAGGTTGGTAAGCTATAATTGTCATTCGTACATTTATCTTCCCAGCCCAAAAAAAAATGGGGGTAGTTTGCAGGAGATACTTATAAATGCTATGATTAATATTTCCGGATTGCGCCAGTTGAGATCCTGGTAGTGAGCGATTATTGAGAGGGAAACAGAGGCAAGTCATACTCTTTGTTGAAGTATTAGCAATCAGTTCGTTATTCCTGAATGAAATTGAGGAAATTATTTTTACTCTTATGTCCAAATCGTATCAATGTTTCGCTGATTTGTATCATAGCACAGAAAGAGGCTATTTCTCTATATTTATAACTTAATTCCCTTTTCATTGAAATACTTCCTGTTCCTTGCCATTCTATTTATTTTCTTACCGGGAGCGCGCAGTCAATCCTATTATTTCCGCCACTACCAGGTAGAGAATGGATTGTCAAATAATGCAGTGATCTCCTGTGTGCAGGATAAGAAAGGATTTCTGTGGTTTGGCACAAAGGATGGCCTGGATCGCTTTGATGGCGTAACCTTTAAAATATTTAGAAATGATCCTGATGATACAAGTAGTATTGGCAGCAATTTCATTCATACCCTCTATATTGATCCATACGATATCCTTTGGGCAGGAACTGAACAGGGTCTTTACCGCTACGATGCTACCCAGGAAAGCTTTAGTTTACTTCAAACTCCTATCAGGGCTCAGGTGATGGATATTAAAATGGATGCAAAGGATAATCTGTGGTTTATTACCAGTTTTAATTTATTCCGGTATAATATCAAATCAAAGTCCCTTCGGCATTTTCCAATTGAACAGTATTTTGAGGCTACCTCCATCTGCACATTACCTGATGGATCTGTATGGGTGTCTACCTCTGGTGGATTGCTGAAGAAATATGATCCTGCAACTGAGTCTTTCATTAGCTATAACCTGTTTAGTCATTCACCAAAATCTGTATCCAACTGGATTGAGAAACTCTATTGCATTTCAGAAGGAAGAATACTGGTTGGTACCTCCAACCAGGGTGTGAAGCTGTTTGATAGCAAAATCCTCGACTATAACGATATTCTTACCTATAACGCGGACAGGACCGAGATATTTGCACGCAACTTTGTTCAAACCGCACCTGATGAACTCTGGATAGCAACTGAATCCGGAATATTTATTTACAATCTTGTTACAAAGAAATATATCAACCTGAGAAAAGAATATAACAATCCCTATTCCATTTCTGATAATGCGGTATATACTTTCTGCAAAGACAGGGAAGGAGGTATATGGGCAGGCACTTATTTTGGAGGAGTTAGCTATTATCCCAATCATCCACTCACATTTACCCGCTATTTTCCAGATAAGAACAGGAACTCTCTCAGTGGAAATGTTGTGCGGGAAATCCACCAGGATAAGTATGGCAATCTCTGGATCGGGACAGAAGATGCTGGCCTCAATAAACTGGATGCTACCGGCAAATTCATTAGTTATCTGCCAACGGGTAATAAAGATGGGATCTCCTACTCCAATATCCACGGCATTCTGCCAGACGGCAATGAATTGTGGATAGGCACCTTCGAACATGGACTGGATGTAATGGATATACGAACCAGCAAGGTGATCAGGCATTATTCAAAGAATACAGGACCCAATTCCCTGCGCAGCAATTTTATTTATTGCATTTATAAATCACCTTCTGGAGAAATAATCATTGGCACCACTATCGGGGCTTATCGTTATAACCGGACGGATGACAATTTTACTCCGGTTGAAGGGCTACCAGTTTTCATATGGTATTCTTCAATTTTGCAGGATGAGAATGGAACCCTTTGGGCAGGAACTTATGGAAATGGAGTATATTATTACAACCCCAACACAAAACACTCAGGTAATTTCCGCTATGATGCTCATAACAGGAATGCGTTGGCCTCTGAACGGGTAAACAGTTTATTCCAGGACAGTGATAAAAATCTCTGGTTTGCTACTGAAGGCGGCTTATGTAAGTTTAATAAAAAGGATAGCAGTTTTACGCGATATACTACACAAACAGGGTTACCCACCAATTTCATTTTAAGCCTGCTTGAAGATAATAACAAACAGATATGGATCAGCACTTCAAGAGGTCTGGTTTCCTTCAATCCGAAAACTGAAAAATCTGTTGTATACACCAAGGCAAATGGGTTGCTGAATGACCAGTTTAATTTTAGTTCAGCGTTTAAAGACTCAACTGGGAAAATGTACTTTGGAAGTGTGAAAGGGATGGTCAGCTTTAATCCGTCTCAGTTACGAGCTGTCAATTTCACACCTGTGGTTTACATTACGGGCTTTCAGGTGAATAACAAAGACCTTCTCATAAACAGGAATGGTTCTCCCATAACAAAATCCATTACCTACACAGACAGGATCAGTCTTACGCATAACCAGTCCACCTTCAGTGTTGATTTTGCATCACTAAGCTATACAGCACCTGAAATGTCTGAATATGCCTACATGATGGAAGGCCTGGATAAAGACTGGACTTATTTAAAAACAAATCGTAAGGTTTATTTCACAGAATTGAAAGCCGGTTCCTACACCTTCAAAGTAAAAGCCGCTTCTCCCAATGGAACCTGGCAGGGACCGGAATCCCTTCTGAATATTGAAATACTTCCTCCCTGGTGGGACAGTAACCTGGCTTGGTTATCCTATATAGCCGCAGCCCTGATCATCCTATTTTTACTGGTGCGTAATTACCATATCCGCACTCGCGAAAAGAATAAAAGAAAGATTGAGCAACTGGAAATTGTTAAGGAAAAAGAACTGTATGAAGCCAAAATGCAATTCTTTACAAATGTGGCGCATGAGATAAAAACCCCTCTGACACTCATAAAGGCTCCGCTGGAAAAGATCATTAAAAAAGCTGGCGACACTCCCGGTATCAATGACAGTCTCCGGATCATGGAAAAGAATACAAGCCGGTTAATTGCATTAACCAATCAATTGCTGGATTTCAGGCAAACCGAAATAAAAGGTTTCAGCCTGAATTTTGTCAGGACAAATATTACCGAATTAACAGAGGAAGTATTCCTCAGTTTTAAACCACTGGCTGAACAGAAAGATATCAGCCTTACCATGGCACCAGTAACAGATCAAATATGCGCCAATATAGATATCGAAGCATTCAACAAAATACTAACAAATCTTTTCAGCAATGCAGTAAAATATGCGGAAAAGAAGGTTGAAGTGGCATTTTTGCCGGTAAACCAATCAGATACCTGTTTTACATTGCAAATAAAAAATGATGGTTATATTATTCCGTCAGCCATGAAAGAAAAGATATTTGAACCGTTCTTCCGGCTGAAGGCAACTGAAAAACAAAAGGGTACGGGAATAGGACTGGCTCTCTCCCGCTCATTGACGGAATTGCAGAATGGAAAGCTGGTGCTGGAAGAGACTGAAAATAATATGAATGTGTTTTCTTTGACCTTTCCACTTGACCGCGAAGGGAATTAATAAAAACTGATGAACCCGCTTTTATTATTAGTAGACGATAACGAAGAGATCCTGGAATTCCTGGAACATGAGCTCAATGAGAAATATACCATCCTCAAAGCTGTGGATGGACAACAGGCCCTGGACCTATTGAAGGAAAATGCTATTCACCTGGTGATCTCTGATGTTATGATGCCTGTAATTGACGGGTTTGAACTCTGCCGCCTGATCAAAAGCAATTTTGAATTCAGCCATATCCCAGTAATTTTACTGACAGCGAGGAATACGCTCCAATCAAAAATTGAAGGGTTGGAATTGGGAGCAGACGCATATATAGAGAAACCCTTTTCACCAGAATATCTTCAGGTGCAGATAGCCAACCTGCTCACTAACAGGAATAAGATCAAGGAATATTTCGCCAGCTCACCACTGGTACATATAAAGAGCATTGCCTATTCAAGGGCGGATGAATTATTCCTTGAAAGGATCAATGAAACGATCTTAAAGAACCTGGGGGACACTGAGCTGGACGTGGAAAAGCTTGCCCGGTTCATGAACATGAGCAAGCCCACGCTTTACCGTAAAATAAAATCTCTCTCTGATCTTTCACCCAATGAAATAATCAATATTACGCGTCTCAAGAAAGCGGCAGAATTATTAGTGGAAGGGAACTACAAAATTTACGAGGTTGCCAATATGGTAGGTTATGCCTCCCAAACCAATTTTGGAAGAAATTTCCTTAAGCAGTTTGGAATGACCCCATCGGATTACCTGAGTAAAAAGGATACAGAAAAAGGCAAGTAATCTGGCAACACAGATGGCTATCGGAATGTTGTGACTTCTCGTCTTTTGCCAAACACAGTAGCTGATGAATTGCAGAATGTAAGACCTTAACACTTATATTTACAATAGTAAACTTAAAACCGCTGCCTGTTATATGAGACATTATTCCAAACAAACTAGGGTACTCGCTGCCGTGGATTGTATCATATTCGGATTTGATGGAGAGGATATCAGGATCTTATTGATTCAAAGAGGGTTTGAACCCCAAAAAGGAAGCTGGAGCCTGATGGGTGGATTTGTACAACCTGAAGAGAGTTTTGAAGAAGCCGCTACCCGTATCCTGAAACAGCTCACTGGTCTTGATGGCGTTTATCTTGAACAACTATATGCATTTGGCAAGCCGGAACGTGACCCGGTAGAGCGTACCATATCTGTTGCCTATTTTACCCTGATCGATATTCACCTTTACGAAAAGCAGCTGAGTGACGATTATCATGCAGAATGGTTTTCCCTTAACAAGAT
>CAMLGP010000118.1 GCA_946479535.1 uncultured Bacteroidota bacterium | reverse complement strand
TGTTGTGCAGCTGGATATTCCACGTGACGTTGCAATTATCAAAATAGACGATTCCCGCTTCAAACCTTTTTCTTCATTACCCTATGGCATTCGTAAAACAACATCAGACCTGGCTGAGCCTGTATTTACATTAGGTTTCCCACGTGATGAGATTGTTTATGGCGAAGGCTACCTGAGCGCAAGAACCGGATACGATACGCTAAGTTGCCAAATAGCTGTACCGGCCAACCCGGGTAATAGCGGAGGGCCCGTTTTTAATCACGAAGGTGAAGTCATTGGTATCCTTACCGGAAAGCAACCCGAAGCCGATGACGTTGTATTTGCGATCCAATCCAAATACATTTACCAGGCCGTGGAAAATGTTAAGAAGAATCCTATCTACCAAAACGTGAAAATTGCTTCCCGTTCAACCCTCAGCGGCCTTAGCAAACAGCAACAGGTGAAAAAAATTGAAGAATACGTGTTTATGGTAAAAGGAGATTAATTGTTATTTTGGAATTTTGGGTTTCTTATGAGAAAACTTAAACCCAAAATTTCAAACCTGTTTATCCATTTATTTAGCCCACAGTTTCGGAGGATATTCTCCCGCTTTGATCAGATCATTCAGGCTTTTCTCTACGAAAGGTGCGTCTTCCTTGTAAGTTACTCCAAACCAGGATGAACTGGTAGGTACTACTTCCACCCTTCCGCCTTCTTTAATAAACTGATCGGCCACAATAGGAATGAAGAATTCTGCTTTGGGCTCGTGCGCATGCTTCTGCAGGAAATCACGGAATACCTGCTGAGTATAATTGAAGAAAGTAGGATGAAAACACCAGAAGTTCATGGATACCCGTGTATCTAAAGGCAATTCTTTCGGTTCCTGTCCATCATCACAAACAATTTTCCCCTCTTTTTTGCTGATATTAAGTCGCTCATTGATTGAAACCAGGTTACCCAGGTTATCTAAAGTGCACACGCCCCGATTTACCGTTCCGTAATCAGAAAGGGTTTTAAGCAGATCATATCCAATAATGGAATAATTGGATTCAGTAGCATCATTTTTCAAAAAATCAAAGGCAGCTTCAAATGCATTACGCCCATAAAAATCATCTGCATTGATAACGGCAAAAGGCTCATTTACCACATCCTGAGCGCAAAGTACAGCGTGTGCAGTACCCCAGGGCTTTTTCCGGTCTGCCGGTATGGCAATACCTTCAGTAAAATTCTCGAGTTCCTGGAAAACATATTCTATAGCCACCTTATCCTTCAGTTTGGGCTCAAATATCTCCCTGAAATTATCCGCAAATTCCCTGCGAATGATAAATACCACTTTTGTAAAGCCTGCCCGGATTGAATCATAAATGGAATAATCCATAATTGTTTCTCCGCCAGGTCCAAAACCCTGTATCTGTTTCATACTGCCGTAACGACTGGCCATCCCAGCCGCCAATATCACCAATGTTGCTTCCATGGTACTTTTATTTTGGCCACGAAATTAAACTAATTTCACTTTGAATGCAATGCACTATCGATCAGGTTTCTGCTTTTTTTGAAACAGCATTGGATGTATCTGTGCTAAGGCTGGATAAGATCCATCCTGTTATTTCCGGCAATAAATGGTTTAAGCTGCGCTATTACCTTGAAGATGCCAAAACAAAGGGCAAAAAGTCCATTCTCACATTCGGTGGAGCATGGTCCAATCATATCATTGCAACAGCAACAGCCGGGAGGATTAAAGGATTCAATACAGTTGGCATTATTCGCGGGGAAGAACCAGCCGAACTTTCCCCCACATTGCAAAATGCAAGAACACAGGGAATGCAACTGGTGTTTATATCCAGAAATGAATACAGTGAAAAGAATATTCCCCCCGCTTTCAAAACTGAAGATCATTATATCATTCATGAAGGAGGATATGGGAAACTGGGTGCCGAAGGTGCTGCTACTATCCTCGATGATCTTGCGGAAACCTATACCCATATTTGCTGCGCATCAGGTACTGGCACAACTGCAGCAGGAATTGCAAATGCTGCCCAAGGGAGGCCAGTTATTGCTGTCAGCGTGCTGAAAAACAATCATAGCCTGCAGGGCCTGATTGAAGCATTACTGGATGAGGGAGCCAGGCCTCCCGAACTCATAACTGATTACCATTTTGGAGGATATTCCAAATATCAGCCGGCACTGTTGCAATTCATGAATGAGCTTTTCCGGCATACTCAGATACCAACGGACTTCGTTTACACAGGCAAGTTATTTTACGGAGTGCGAGACCTTATTCAGAAAAATTTTTTCCCATCTGGAAGCCGGATATTACTTATTCACAGTGGGGGATTACAGGGGACTTTCTCATTGCGCAAAGGAACGTTAATGTTCTGATTTTCTAATATTGTGCATTATCTTTGTCCCTAACCCGTGAAAGAATCCATGTTCCTTTTTCGTTTTCGTATTATGAAAAAACTGGCCCTGTTATTCTTTTTGGTTTCACTCGCTTTTTGCAAGCATACACTTGCACAGGATACGCTTCCCAAATTTTCATTACGAAATGTTGGCGATAGAAAGATCGTGGTGGAATGGCATAACCGGTTTCAGGATATAAGGCAGATCAGTATTCAGCGCTCAACGGATAGCCTGCGTAATTTCAAAACAATCCTAACCGTTGCAGATCCTGAATTACCAGCAAATGGATACCTGGATACAAAAGCACCAGCTGATAATATGTTTTACCGGTTATACATCATGCTGGATAAAGGCGTTTATCTTTTTAGTAATTCCAAAAGACCTGAGCTGGATACAGTAGAGATCGCAGCAAGAAAACAGGGGATCAAGATCAGACCAGACAATCCAAACCTGGTTCAGCCACTGACACCTGATAGCGGATTTGCAGGGCCACAGGTAAATGGATCGGTTAATAATATTAATCTTGGAAACCGTCCAAAGCCTGTTGAACAGTGGGTACCTTCCAAATATGTTTATACACAAAAGGATGGGATTGTACGCATTACTTTGCCTGAGGACGAAAAAAAATATAGCATAAAGTTTTATACCCAGAAAGATGAATTCCTTTTTGAACTGAAGGATATAAAAGAAAAAAGTTTCAAGATCGATAAGGCAAACTTTTACAAAGCTGGCTGGTATAAATTTGAACTAGTGGAAGATGGGGAAGTGAAAGAAAAGAACAAATTCTATCTTCCAAAAGAGTTTTAATTATTAAACTTCTCGCAGTTTTACATCAAACACTTTCTCGAAATTCCTTTTCACACGCTGTTTTGCATCGTCAAAATCCACGCGTTGGCCCAACTCTTTTTCAATAGATGTTACCTGTTTGTTCTGTATACCGCAGGGAATAATAAAATTGAAATAATTGAGGTCTGTATTGACATTGAGCGCAAAACCATGCATGGTTACCCAGCGGCTTGAACGAACGCCAATGGCACATATCTTTCTTTCCTTTCCTTTAATGGCAGGATCGATCCATACACCTGTTTCACCTGGTGATCGGTCTCCCTTTATTCCATATTCTGCAAGCGTTTGAATAATCATTTCTTCTACATTACGCAGGTATTTTCCAATATCGGTATAAAATTTCTCCAGGTCAAGTATTGGATAACCCACAATCTGTTGCGGCCCATGAAAAGTGATATCACCGCCTCTGTTGGTATGGAAATATTCGATGCCCCTTGCCCTCAGATTTTCTTCGCTCAGCAGAACATTACCCACATTACCACTTTTGCCAAGAGTATACACCGGAGGATGTTCTACAAAGAGAAGATGATGATCAGTGGAAAGAGAATCTTCCAATGTTTTTTGAGAACCCGATTGAGCCATTAGCTTCTCCTGCGAATTGCGTAGCTGAGCCTTGGTGGCCACATTTTTTTGTAATAGCTCTTCCTGATAATCCCAGGCATCCTTATAGGGCATCTGTCCAAGGTCTTTAAATAACACTTCCTGCATACTCATAATTCCAACAAAATTCAAAATTAACAACAAAATCCCATCCTTTACCTTTGCCCAAAACGGTTAACCTTTCATGTCACAGCAATTGCCAAAAGAACAGTCGGATGAGCAGGAAATCAATGAAGGAAGTGATGAATTATATGAACGATTCAGCTTCAAAACCGATAAAGGTCAGGAACCACTGCGCATTGACAAATTTCTGGTTAACAGGATTGAAAAGGCTACCCGAAATAAAATTCAGCAGGCCATGAACGCGGGAATGGTCCTGGTGAATGGCAAACCGGTCAGACCTAATTACAAGATCAAGCCGCTGGATGAAGTGATCGTGTATTCAGACCTGAATCCTGAAGACACCGATGTTGTTCCCGAGGAAATACCCCTGAACATTACCTACGAGGATACCGATCTCATGCTTATTAACAAACCTCCAGGCATGGTGGTTCACCCTGGAAGTGGAAATTATTCGGGCACATTACTGAATGGGGTGGCCTGGTACCTGGGAAAGCAAAATCCTGCGCTTACAGAAGAAACATTGCCCCGTTTTGGACTGGTCCACCGGATAGACAAAAACACGAGCGGACTGCTGGTACTGGCAAAAACAGATATTGCCATGCGCAACCTTGCGAAACAGTTCTTTGACCATACCATCAGCAGAAAATACAATGCTCTCGTATGGGGAGATCTGCAAGAGGATGAAGGAACCATTATTGCACATGTTGGCAGGCACCAGCGATTCCGCAAATTATTTGAGGCCTACCCTGATGGAGAACATGGAAAGGAAGCAATTACCCATTATAAAGTAATTGAACGGTTTGGCTATGTAACACTTGTTGAATGCGTATTGGAGACAGGAAGAACTCACCAGATAAGAGTGCACATGAAGTATATTGGGCATCCGCTTTTCAATGATGATTTTTATGGTGGCGACAAAATTGTAAAAGGGACTGTGTATGCCAAATACAAACAGTTTGTTGAGAATTGCTTTGCCATCTGTCCCCTGCAGGCTTTACATGCCAAAACACTGGGTTTTGTTCATCCCACAAGCGGGAAGGATATGTATTTTGATACGCCTTTGCCTGACGATATGGAACAGGTAATTGAAAAATGGAGAAAATATGTGGCAACTGTGGGCAATAGAACATCCTGATCATTCTGAAAAATCAAATAGCGTTGCAGTGAAGACGCCCCTCTCCCGTTTCTTAAACATAACATCCCAATTACCATTATACCTTAATGTTTTGGGGACAAGGTGACCATTAAAATGAGTCATCTCGACTTCCATTTGCACATCAAAATCATACACGCCTGCATCATAGCTCATGTGATAATTCCGTTTTAGCACTTCCATAGTCTTTGAATCAAACCAGGTGACCATATCATCAATCACAATTTTATTGCTTTTCTCTTCCTTCCCTTTTACCGAAAATATATAGCAGGGCTTCCCATCATAATCTCCATAGTCAATTAAGAAATCATAATACTCCGCCACATCAGGATCAAAAATATTGATCTTATTGCCGATGAATGGAATTCCGGGGATCTTCTTTCCGGGATTAAAAAAAAGCGTTTTTAATTGTTCTTTATGTTTGGCTGTTCCCGACAATCCTTTAGCGTCAAAGTTTGTCCCTTTCACGATATTATTTTCACCACAAACCTGTCCTTTGGTAAAGAATAACCCTGCATACAATTCAGCGGTATAGTAATTATAGCTGCCATTACTATTGTAAAAATCACCCTGTGTTTTTTCTTCAGACACTTCCATGATCCTGCAGCCATTGGCGCGATGCTGGATGGTCCTGCTTTGCATGCCCGCCTTTTGCCTGCCTTTTTTATCTACTATCCGAATATCATTGAGTGATGTGAAGCCGAGGACATGCAATGTGCGGAAGGCTTTGTAAAAAGTAGTATCCTCCTTTACGCGCTGCATGAATCTGGGAACATTGATATCAGTCCCAACTATTACTTCCGAAAGAGAGATCATTTTTGCCAGTCGCTCGTTTTCCAGCGAATCCGTTTGCGCGAGGCATTTACAGCCAATAAAAAGTACGAAAATTAAAATCGGAATCCGGTTCATTATTATTTCTCAGGGAAGAGCATTTTATAATCAACACTGATCTTCCCTTTGGAGATATCATTTAGTCTGCCCTTCATTAGCTTCCGCTTGAGCGGAGAAATATGATCAATAAACAGTTTTCCTTCAATATGATCATATTCATGCAGGATAACGCGGGCGGTAAGGCCTGTGAAGGTCTTAACCAGGGGTTCGAAATTTTCATTCATGAATTCAAGTGTTACCGTTTCCTGCCTGTCAATATCTTCCCTGATCTTTGGAATGCTCAGGCATCCTTCATTATAGGACCATTCATCACCATCCAGGTCCACGATATGCGCATTGATAAATACCCCTTTATACCCGGGTTCATCAGGATAAGCGGCTTTTTCATCTGGCTCCATATTGGAGAACATCTGCTCAGTGTCCACCATAAAAAGACGGATATCCCTGTTTACCTGTGGTGCAGCCAGGCCAACGCCGCTGCTGCCATACATGGTTTCCCACATATCAGAAACAAGTTTTTCCAGTCCGGAATATTCCGGCGTAATATCAACAGCCACTTTGCGTAAGACCGGATGCCCATACGCCACAATTGGAAGGATCATGCAGAGAATTGAGTTTTAGGTAAAACCAGCTGCAAAATTATCGATTAAGGCATTAGCAGCCAAGCTTGTGCTAAAGCCCGGCTTGAGAGACCCTTTATGGCTTCAGCGGGTGAACCCCGCCTTGCAGACAGAACTTGGCTTATCAATACTCAGTTCGTGCGCCCGGGCTTTAGGGATGGCGCATATATTCCTGCAATAGTATGGTAGCCGCAATTTCATCCACAAGTGCCTTGTTACGTCTTTGCATCTTCTTCAAACCCATATCCAGCATGGCATCCTTTGCCATTTTTGAGGTAAATCGTTCATCTACTTTTTTAACAGGAATTTGAGGGAACTGTTTCTGTAGTTCTTTAATGAATGCTTCAACAAGGTGGGTGGCATGTGTATCAGTGTCATCCAGGTTTTTAGGCTCGCCGATGATGATCAGCTCAACCTGTTCCTTTTTAAAATATTCTTTAAGATAATTGATCAGCTGTTTTGATTCAACGGTAGCCAGTCCGGATGCAATGATCTGCAAAGGATCAGTAACAGCAAGGCCGGTACGCTTGAGCCCGTAATCTATGGAGAGTATTCTCGCCAATTGGTTTGAATTAGAATTGAAGAACAGGATTAGTATTGAAAAAAAGGTCTGCAATGACAAAAGCAGCAAAAACGACAGAAGCAATCCCATTTGCAGTCATGAAGGCAAGGTTTACTCTTCGAAGATCGTCAGGTTTTACTAATGAATGCTGATAAAAAAGCATACCGGTAAAAACTATCACACCTCCCCAATAAAGAAAGCCGAATTTTCCAAAAATGCCGGACATAATTACACAAGAGGCACTTGCCAAATGTAAAATTTCTGATACACGAAGCGCTTTTCTTTTACCCAGCCAGGAAGGAATGGAATATAATTTCTGCGCTTTATCAAACTCTTCGTCCTGCAACGCATAAATAATATCGAAACCGCTTACCCAAAAAATTACTGCAAAA
>CAMLGP010000117.1 GCA_946479535.1 uncultured Bacteroidota bacterium | reverse complement strand
TGAGACACGAACCATGGCTACGAATAATGGCTTCGAATAATGGCTTCGAACCATGGCAGTGAGATTTTCATTCATTGGTGTGGTTCGTGAGACACGAACCATGGCTACGAATTATGGCTACGAACCATGACTACGAATAATGGCAGTGAGATTTTCATTCATTGGTGTGGTTCGTGGAACCACGGCAGTGAGATTATCTGCGTGGTCTTGTAGTTACCCGCCTGCTATTATTGGCTTTGTTGTTATTAGCATTCTTATTATTTTGGTTCCCATCCTGTTTCTTCCGGTTGATCTTATGATTATATAACAGGCCGTTATTTCCAAATACTTTTCTTCCTATGCCAGGGCCTACCCTGCGCTGACCATTACCGGGGCCACTACCCTTTCCTGCGTTGGCGTTTCCTGCACCAGATTTGTTCTTTCCGATCTTAGGTCCGCCCTGCTTATCCTCACCTGCTTTATTATCTTTCCGGCCCTCGCTTTTGTTTTTTCCAAGTGGGCCAAGTTGCAGACCAGCACCGGCATCGCCGTAAGATATTCCACTCACTTCTGCATTTCCTAAAGAGAATCCAAAACCTCCTCCCTGCATATTTCCATTACCATCCACCATAAACCCATCAGTAATTGACAACAGGTCATCATCCGGATCAATACTGAGCCATTGGCTGAGCGCCGGGTCATAATAACGATCTGGGTATTGGTAGTAGCCCGTAATATCGCGACCAATGCCATTGAACAGGAATGGAGTTTTATAAGAACTGGTATTCTCTTCTGCAAATGTTTCACCAAAGGGAGTGAATTCAAAATGCTGACTTGAATTGCCAAAAGTATTGGTCACATACCAACTGCTTCCCAAATTATCAGGATGATAGAAGTACTGGCTGTTTTCAGGCAAATGTCCCGCATCCTGAAAACCGTACCCTGCTCTTACGGAATCACTGGAAGGAATGGAATCAACAAAAATGGGTGGCCCGGTTGTGGGTGGTGTAGTATTGCCCGGCCATCCTGTTGGTACAGTAGACGAAAGTGTATCAACAAACACAGGCGCTGGTATGCCACTATTCTCAGGTCTTGCCCAAAAATTCTTATCGGTAGGTGGGCCAGGGCTCACTCCCTGTGCAGCATAATAGGCGATCCTTGCCTTTTCTATTTCAGCTGCCCTTCTTAAATAATCAAGTCCTCCTGCCGTTAATCCAGGTTGCGGGAATGAGATATTGGTGAAATTTCCATGTCCCAGCTTGGTAGCGATGCGTTGATTGTCTACATAATAATGCTTCACAAATCCGCTTGCAGTGCAGGTAATGAATGGATTTACATCTACTGAATAATTATCACTATGGCGTACAGTACCAGCTGGAGCGCCATTGATCCATATACCCTGGAAACCACCACTGCTTGCCACCACTCTTTCTCCATCAGCATCATAAGTGTACTGGCTCAATTGTCCTTTATTGATCACCCCAACGAGGCGGTTTTCTTCATCAAAGAAATTCTCGATGTCCCCATATCCCAACTGATTTCCGTTCAGATCATATTTATAATTATTCTGGCCGATGGTCAGCGCCTGGTGAGGTGCAGTACCATAGCCATAGCCCTGATCATAACGCTGACCCGTTTCATCATTCATTGTTTTATGAGTGATATTGTTCAGGTTATCATAGGCTACTTTCACTCCGTAGTTAGTATTGGCAGAAGCGCCTTTATACTCGCCGCTGGCCGAGTCAAGCCGGTATAAATTATCATAATGGAATTCCTGTTTGGCAAAGCCTCCGGGACCACTAACGGCAGTTGGAACATTATTGATGATACTGGTCACATTATTGAGGGCATCATAAACATAGCTGTTATTGATAATTGGCAGACCAGATGGAGTGGATGTTTTTAATTCAGTCAGCCTCCTGCGAACTCTGTCATATTTAAGATTGGTTTCTGTTCCATTTCCATATCGCAGGTAAATACGTTGCTCATACTCATCATATCCTGCCTGGTCCAGATAATTATAGGTGGTGCCCAATTTTGTGCCGTCCATACTGTTTAGCAGCCCGGATCTATTATAATGATAGTTAACAACTTCACCATCAGCATAGATTATCTTCTTTACGCGGCCCCAGGTATCAAATTCCTGTTCGCTTACATAGGTTGTGGCAAACGCAGGATTGACTATTATGGTTCTGATAGTCTTAATGATCTCACCCTGTTTTCCATAGTAGAATTCCTGTCCGCCGGTAGCATCTTCCTGAAGTATCAACCGGCCTGCTTTATTTCCAGTTCCTGCCTTCCCATACACAAATTTTACTTTGTTCTGGTAGTTGCGGGGATAATCGATATCAGTCACCCGTTCATAATCATAACGGTATTGTATGGCTCCGCCATTGGGTTGTTCCTTTCGTATCTGCGCAGTGATCTTCCTGGTCAGGTTACCTGCTGGATCATAAGTAAAATCAGTACGGCCACCATCCGGATGTATAAGACTGGTTTTGCGGCCAATATTATCATAATTAGCAGCATAGATGCTTCCTTTATTATCTGTAACCTTTATCAGTTCATTCAGTGCATCGTAATCATAGCGGGTAGTGATTGTGCCTGCAGGTCCATATTCTATTAATGCACGTTTCCTGCCGCGGACGTCAGTTAAAATATCCTTTTTGTTGTTTAAAGGATCATTGATCGTTGTATTAAGCTGCCCTGCAACGATGCTGTACGTTCTGACAGTTTTTGAACCATCGGCCAGTGTATATTCTCTGTCGCGGTCCTGAACATCATAAATAGTGGTAGATTTTGGATCACCCGTTCCTGTGTTCAAATTAAAAAGTGAGAGACCAACTGGTTCCATAATGGGATAGTAGGATGCTTCGATCCGGCCAAAGGCATCAATCAGATCACTTCCAGAAACAACCATCATGATATCATCTGCTACATTCTTTCCTTTATAGAGTGATACCTGTTTCTTGATCTGAACTGACCGGCCTAATCCGTCTCCGAAATTCACGGTACGGATATCTGCATTATGCTCCGGGTCATATCTCCTTGTAACAGCATAGGCAACAGGAGCAGTTGTATTATACGAATAGGCAATTGAGTAAGGCTTACCAGCAGCCAGTTCATAGGGACCGGTTATGGAGGTCACTCTCCCGCGATTATCCAGTGTATAACGCATTGGCTCATTGTTCATGCTCAGGGTTGTCAACAATTCACCGAAGCGGTAATCGTATGTACTGCTGCTGGTATACCCGTAGGCATCAGTAATTTTTTCTATATAATTATGAACTGTATTATCATATTCATAACTGTACCACATACGCTCGCCTTTATAATTGGCAGGGCGGATCATTTTGGAAAGATTACCATAGCTGTCATACTCAAGGTCCATATCCACATTGGTATTATCTGCCAGTACTTGTCTCACCCTGATAATACTTCCTACGTTATTAAGCGTAACTAGAGTTCTTCTCTTTATTCCTGCAACGGTAGATACTTCTACAGTAGCAGGTATATTTTTCAGATAGATAGCATCAATATCATTATAGGTGATATTAGTAACAGATACATCCTGCTGACTTCCATCGCCAACATCAGTGACCTTAGTTATGTTTCCCAGGTTATCATATTCATAACTGATACTGGTTGTAGCTCCTGCAGTTGCTGCCCCTTCAAAGAACTGACGGATCGTCTGTTTCAGGTAAGGAAATTTGACTGAGTCCTGAACATCCCTGAATTCGTAGGCATTAGTAGTCTGGAAATATTTTTTACCCTGGGCATCTTCAGTCCAGTTGTTCAATAGCAATCCTTTATTATAATACGTGGTATTCAGGTATTCCTGGACCTGGTTCCTGTACACAGCATTGTTTTTTGCTGTATTCAGCTCCCGTGTAATTACTTTCCTGAATCCATAGAATTCCCGCTCATAGCGATCCTGATATCCACCTTCATAAATAAATTGCTTGCGGGTAGTATCAATGCCATCACCGGGAACTCCATCAAATACTTCCACGCTCTTCATTACCCATTTACTTTGGGGCATATCATAGGTATTACCCACTCTTTCATAGTCCATGGAGAAATAACCACCCAGCGGGCTTTTTACCATCTTCAGCATATTGGTTCGTGCGATGGTTGAAACAGAAGCGGTGAGTTCACCATCAACAGAAGACTTTAGCATGTCTGCATAACCATCCCCATCCAGGTCCATTATAGTTTCTTCTGTTTTGGAAACACCATGCCCGAAATTGGCATTGGGATTAATATCGATCTTCAATGGAAAGAATGGAATAGGAATTATAATAGGAACAGTAAAGGAACCATTCACTGATTCACCCGTAGATACGTTGGAATTGATATTATTGAAATTGTTCCAGGTGAGCGCGGGTCCAAATCCATTTCCCTTATTCAACCGGGCGATAACATTACCACCACTCATGGTTAGTACATCCGGAAGCCCATCTCCGTTAATATCATTTAATGTAATGCTATTACTGGCAATTGTCCGCGAAAGACCAATGCCACCTTCAAAAGTACCCTGTTCAATATCGATACCAATACCGGCACCAACGGAATAGCTATGACTTGCATCGATCCCTCCGGTACCCCATTGTTCACCGGGTGCAAATTTATAACCCAGGTTAAGGGATACAACTCCGCTGTTGTAAATACGATCTGCCAATCCGTCCCCGTTAATATCAACCCAGCCGGTGACGGCCTCGTCATCATTGCTGTTGATATTGCCAGACAGACCGGCAGATCCTCTGGCTGTTTTTTGAGCGCCTACTGCTCCTTTGGTAGTTGTATTGCTGGTAGTAGCCTCAAGGAATGGCCCACCCAAACTAAAGCCTTCACTTACTCCTTCATTAACGGTTGATTCAACTGGCTGATCAATGGTAACTGTTCCTAACCCGCCATGTGGCATTGTATATTGAACCCGGGTATCACTCATTACATCCGGATACCTGTCACCATTCATATCCATCATGTCCAGATTGATGGTTGTCTCAGCATTTGACCTGCCGAGGCTTCCCGATAACCCAGGCGTTACACCAAGTGAATAGCTATCTGTTTCTGTAGTACTGATCTTGCTGACAGCACCTGCTGTTCCACCGCCCATTAAACTATCAACAGATACATCATGAAGATATAACCTTGAACTGCTCATTATTGTGCTGGTCACATAAACACTGGTATCATAACCTGTCCATTGTTCAATTTCCGCATCCGGGAAAAGTGCAATAAAGAATGTTTTGGAAGGGTCCTGTATATTACCAATACTGGCACTGTCAGCAAACTGGCCAGGATCGGTAGGCAAATTATTAAGTTCATCAAGGTTAAGAGAATCCTGTCTGATAGCGCCATCACCCCTGTCTCCTTTCAAAGCAAAAGCACCCCATCCACGGAACAGTGGTCCGTAATATTCAAAGGGTGGATTGCAGTACAAATTAGCGTTAAGAGTGGTATCTTTTGATACTGTATCCAGCGTAGTGCCATTCATGAAAATGGAGTCACGATAGATCTCAACATGAGGTTGTGCAAACCCCTGGGCAAATGTCAATATTGAATCGGTTGCAAATTCATAGAACAGCGGCACTCCTGGTTTACGAATAAATTGAAATAAGGTATCAGCACCTGCAACCATGGCCCCTCCTGCCAGGAATATATGCTGACGTGCGTAAATGGTATCTGGCCCTTTAATAGTGAACCAGACAGCAGCATCTCCTCCACCCGTGATCTTTGGAAAAAGTTTCACTGTATCCTGGTAAGGAACTGTTTCTGCAGGGAAAGAATATAACCAGTTATTATAATTGGAATTATCCGGAACAGGGTAATCTTCCATAGTGGGTTTACCACTTGTTCCGGTTACCGGTGTAGCATCTGCAAAAGAAGTATAGGCATAATGCGGTTTCCATTCCATCGCAGAGCGATCAATGAAAGATTTGGAAAAGAGCTTAAAAGCAATTACATCTGCGGTATCAACCGCAATTGGCGCTGGCACAGCCCAATTACCTGTTGCCAGGTCTTTACCACCGTATCCTTTTTCATAAAGTACCGTAACAACATTATTTCGGGTGCGTATTAGTTGGATCCAGACAGAATCTGAAGTAATGATCTTTTCAAACGTTCCATCTACCATGATAGTGCCCACTTTGCCCATCCCCACAGGTGTATGGCTGTGCATGATATAATCTTCTGAACATTTATAGCGATCACTTGATTTATGATGGTATGCAGAGGTGGCCACTATAGGGCTTCCGCTGACATAAGTGATCTCAGGATCCCAGGTTACAATATCATCCTCTCCATTATACCTCGATTGCATCCTGAAATAGATCCGCTGACCTTTTGTAATTGGTAAATTGGTAACCCCGGCAGGATTATGGGCGGTGAAATCATCAGCCGGAATAACTGTGGCCCATATTTGATTTGCATCCAGTTGAATACTTACACGCACGCCATCTTTCTTTTTCTTTGGAATACCGGTTGTATTGGGCACATCTATTAATTGTACCGGCGAGTTGATGGTAACATTCCCACTGAAAGGGGCTTCCCAAACACGTACTATGTCCTGTAATGGATATTGCTTCTCCTGTTTGGATTGCAAGGCTGTATCAGGGGCAAAGAAGGTTGGGTCAATTGTTCCTGCAAATATGGGACTGGGTGTAAATCCGCTATTGAGCACAAAATCAGGATTGCCATTCACCAGACGATTGAAATAGGCCCGGCCACCAGCGGCAATATCCATTAATCCATCGCCATTAAAATCGGTAAAGTAAACATCTGTATTGGTAAATGTGGTGGTGTGATTATATCCAAAAAAACCATCTCCCGGAATAGCCTGCACACCTCCGCCCAGATTGACATTCTTAGAAGTACTAAAATCACTGACGCCAGTGATAGGCCTTTCCTGTGTATCAAAGCTGCGGGTAGCCACGCCAAGGTTTCTACGAAAAAAAAGACGACCTCCTTTTTTCATTACCTTATCAGGTAATCCATCTCCATCAATATCTATTAATGCCAGTAACCCTTCTGTATCATCCTGTCCATAATTGAAGTTACCACCCAGTGTTAATCGTTTGCTCCAAAGACCTCCTGCGAGTGAGCCAATGGTGACTGCAACGCCACCACTGCGACTAACAGCACTCACCGTACTTAACGCTGAACCTTCAGGAGTAAATCCAGGCAAAGGATTGATCATGTCTCCCTTAATGTCATCATCAGGCATTGTCCAGTTTGATACAGGACCTGAAGGAGTGAAACCCGATGGTTTAGTAACATCATTATAATAGTCAAAATTGTGCGTATAGAAGATATTGCCTGCATCATCCAGTTCGCTAACACTTTTCAATAAGGTTTTATAAAACTGACCTTCCTGGTAGGTGTATTCATAGCTACGGATAATTGTATTATTAAGACTGATTGTCACCTTCCTCAACAGATCAGCCGTAACCATTTTAAAGCCGAGGCGGGCGTCAATGGAAATATCCTTTCGTTTGGTTTCATTTAGTTGCCTGTCGCGCGTAAATTCAACTTTATATGGGCCATCTGTTGTGCCCGAACCTGTATAAAATACCTGTGCCAGGTAAAGTTGTTTGCCGGGAACAGTACCTCCTTCCACCCCCACATCATTTACTGTTTCATAATTATACCTTA
>CAMLGP010000116.1 GCA_946479535.1 uncultured Bacteroidota bacterium | reverse complement strand
GAAACATAGTCGCAACAAGGGCATGTGAACCGTTCATTAGAATAGTTCTTGTTTAGGTATTCCTCTGGAATCTTCATTTACAATCGCATTATTTATTCAGGGTGGACAGGTAATGCTCTTCTTTTTGGCGGATTTGCTTCACCTGGGAGGCTGTTTTGTCTTTATAGCCACATAAATGGAGGGCGCCATGGAGGATTACCCGAAGAAGCTCCTGTTTGAAGGAGGTACCCTGGGAGACCGCATTTTCTCTTACCCGGTCAACACTGATATAAATTTCCCCTTCAATCGGCTGGCCCTTAGGACTTAATTCAAATGTGATGATATCTGTATAATAATCATGTTTCAGGAAATCCTGGTTGATCTTCAAGAGGCGCTTATCGGTACAAAAGATATAATTGAGGCTCCCCAGTTTTATTCCTTCTTTTCTGAAAACTGAAGAAACCAGCTTCTTTACCCCAGTCCTGTCACTCAACGTTACCCGGGTTTCAAAGAAGAAATAAATGACTGATTTTGTTGCTGATGGCATATTTTCAAAATTCGTAAACAAAGCATAAAATACAATGTTAGTTTTGCTTCGGAGGAGGTAGAATATGGATTTAAAATTATCAGAATTGCGCGTTGGCCAAAAGGCAGTGATCAAGGAATTTCATAGCCAGGAAATCCATCTAAAACTAATGGAAATGGGCTGTTTACCCGGTGAAAACATTTCAATCACCAAAATAGCGCCATTGGGAGATCCTGTTTCTGTTGAGGTAGCAGGCTATACGCTGAGTCTCCGATTAGATGAGGCGGAGCAAATATTGGTGGACTTAATAAATTGATTATCAATATTTTAAATGAGAATTGGTCTATATTTTGGATCGTTCAATCCAGTTCATACCGGTCATCTTATTATAGCTAATCACCTATTGAACGTCACTGAACTGGAAAAGATCTGGTTTGTGGTGTCTCCTCAAAATCCCTTTAAAATAAACGCGGCACTTCTTAATGAGTATGACCGCCTGCATCTGTTAAAGCTGGCGACGGAAGATGACAATCGCATTAAGGTGCTGGATATTGAATTCGCTTTACCCAAACCTTCCTATACGAGTGTTACGCTTGCACATCTCCAGGAAAAATATCCAGACCACGAGTTTTCTATTATCATGGGTGGTGACAGCTTTCAGAACCTGCATAAATGGAAGAATTTTGAATGGATCGTAAAAAATTATGGAGTGTTTGTTTACAATCGTCCAGGGTTCGACATCAGCAATCATGTAAATGCGAATCTCACTATTGTAGATGCACCATTACTGGAGATCTCGGCAACGCAGATCAGATCACTGATCAAAGAAGGTAAATCGATACGTTATATGGTTCCTGATAAAGTGAGAGAAGAAATTGAGAAAGGTGGATACTACAAGAAGTGATCATTCAAAAGAAAATTCCCAATAACACATAGGCAATTACAAGTACCGGAGCGGGTATCCTGGAAAATACAAGAAAGAGTAGAGTACTCATTACTACCATCAGGTTCATCAATCCCATCCACTTTGGTTCCACCCACGCGATATCCTTCATGATATAAAAGGTTGAACCGATCATGATTCCCATTACTGCAGCATTGATCCCTTCCAATGATCGATACACGGCTGCATACTTTTTCAGATTATGCCAGATGGGATAAAAGAATAATACCAACAATGCACTCGGTAAAAAAATGGCAATTGTACCTATTAAACATCCTAATACCTGCCAGGTGGGACCTTTGTCTTTTAACGCCATTCCTCCAGTAAAGGAAGCAATGGAGAATACCGGTCCGGGTACAGCACGCACAATGCCCATTCCTGTGTACATATCTTCCTCATCAACCTGGATCACTCCCTTATATGGATCATCAGGATTTACCAAACCCAGCGCCTGTTTTTTGGCACGAACAGCTTCCGGACGAACACTGAATTGCTCATACATGATGGGCATCAGGACCTGTCCACCGCCAAACACCAGGCTACCCATCCGGTAGGTATTTTCAAAAAGGTTAATTGGTTTTCGATTAGGCCATTTATCGATTCTTGCCCTTTCCGAAATAATACCTGCCGCAATAAATATGATACCAAATAACCAGAAGTTCCACCATCTTATCTTTCTCGGTTTTTCTTCCACTTGCGGGATCCTTTTACGGCTTATATTGGTAGCAATACCCCCAATAACTATTAACGCAGGAAAAATAGCCGGCGCTTTAAAAAAGAAAAAAGTGAGCACACTGCTTATGATCATGATGATCCAGGTGATTGGATTTTTCACTGAATGGGGAAATGCATTGATACAGGCATATGCCAGGAAGCCCGCCGCCATTGGCGGGATGAATTTGAAAATATCAGTATGCAAAGCTTTTTTATCGAAATAATGGACAAGAAAAGAAAGAGCGCCCATTAATGTGCAGGCCGGCAGGATCCAGATGATCAGCGTGAGAACGGCTAATGGAACTCCCCCTCTTTTATAACCGATGAGGGTAACTGTTTGGGTTGATGAAGCACCGGGTAATAACTGGCAAAAGGCATTGTATTCCATCAATTCCTTTTCGGTGACATAGGGTTTCTCGCGTACAAAAGTGCGCATCATCATTGCAATATGTCCCTGTGGTCCGCCAAATGCAGTGAGGCTATAATAGAAGACAGTTCTTAAGAAAGGTGCGTGGCGAAGCAGCATCTCTGATAAATATAAATTTTCAGGAAAGTGGCTGGTACAATAATCCGGTCTCGGTTTTGAAAGTTAGCTAATAAAAAGCCTTTTTAGTTAAATTCATAAAATTTTTTGAATGAAATATCTACAGGGATTAGTTATGGCCTTGATGATCTCTGCCACACTCCATGCGCAGATAACTGAAAAAATAGCCGCTGCTGCTGATAAAATAGAATCCAGGTGCATAGCCTGGCGAAAGGATTTACATCAAAACCCGGAATTGGGTAATCGAGAATTCCGGACAGCGAAGCTGGTTGCAGACCATTTAAGACAATTGGGTCTTGAAGTAATAGAAGGCGTTGCTAAAACGGGCGTAGTAGCCATTTTGCGTGGAGGAAAGCCTGGCCCCTGTATAGCATTACGTGCTGATATGGATGCTTTGCCAATTATTGAGAATGACAACCTCCGCTATGCTTCAAAAGCTAAGAGTTTATATAATGGACAGGAAGTGGGAGTTATGCATGCCTGCGGTCATGATACGCATGTGGCCATATTAATGAGCGTAGCTGAAATTTTAAACGGATTAAAAAAAGATATAAAGGGTACTGTCAAATTCATATTCCAACCTGCAGAAGAAGGTCCGCCAGAAGGTGAGGAGGGCGGTGGGTATTTAATGGTAAAAGAAGGAGTGATGGACAATCCGAAAGTGGATGCCGTATTTGGGCTACACATTGAATCCGCTATTGAAGTGGGGCATATTGAGTATAAACCCGGCGCATTCATGGCATCATCTGACTGGTTCCATATAAAAGTAATAGGTAAAGGAAGTCATGGGTCCCAACCCTGGTTGGGAATAGATCCTATTGCCATTTCTGCCCAGATCATTGAAGGGCTGCAGCAAATTGTTAGCAGGCAATCCTTGTTAACTAGGGCACCGGTAGTAATAACCGTAGGTAAGATCCAGGGCGGAGTAAGAAATAATATTATTCCTGATTCCTGTATACTGGATGGTACCATTCGTACATTGGATAGTAAAATGCAGGAAGAAACTCATGAGCGGATCAGGAATACAGTTACAAAAATTGCTGAGGCGGGTGGAGCTACAGCCGAGATATCTATTGATGGCAAAACGCTGGTGACTTATAATACACCAGAACTGGTTAAAAGAATGGTACCCTCACTGGAAACAGCAGCCGGAGCAGCCAATGTAAAAGAAAGAGAATGGGTAACCGGTGCTGAGGATTTTTCATATTATGGAACCAAAGCGCCTTCTTTCTTTTTCTATTTGGGAGGAATGCCTAAAGGAAATGATCCTGCCAAAGCGCCGCCTCATCATACTTCTTCTATCTTTGTAGATGATGACGGTATGAAAACAGGGATTAAAGCTTTTTGCCAGATTGTATTTGATTACCTGAAATGATTCTTATTTCAAAAGCTGATAAGCGATGAAGCTCATGATGTAGGCGAGACCTGTCATGTATCCCAACTGAATAAGCGGCCATTTCCAGCTACGGGTTTCTCTCTTTACTATTGCGAGAGTGCTCATACATTGCATTGCGAATAGATAGAATAGCATTAGGGACACCCCTGTAGTCAATGTGTATACGGGTGTTCCATCGGCTCTTTCAGCATTTCGCATTTTCTCCTTGAGTGGTTCATTATTCTGTTCATCACCTACACTATATAGTGTAGCCATCGTTCCTACAAATACCTCACGTGCTGCAAAAGAAGTGATCAGTGCAATTCCGATCTTCCAGTCGTACCCCAATGGCTGAATCACTGGTTCAATCTTTTTTCCCAATATGCCCGCATAGGAATTCTCCAGCTTTTTGGAATTATAATCTTTTTGAGCCAAATCCTTATTAGCACCTGGATTGGAAAGTGCAGCTGTATATTCTGCTTTCACTTCATCCATTTTACCGGAAGGCCCAAAAGAGCTAAGTGCCCAAAGGATCAGGCTGATGATCATGATCACCTTACCGGCGTCCGTAACAAATACTCTTGCTTTGGTCCACATGGTCCTGGCAACATTTCTCCACCTTGGTGATCTATACACGGGAAGCTCAAGGATAAAAAAGCTTTTTTCTTTGATCCTGATAAACCATTTGGCAACGTATGAAACTATCAACGCCATTACAACACCCAATAGATAAAGACCAAGCATTACAAGACCCTGTATACCGATAAATCCAAAAATGTAATTGGCAGGGATCACTAACCCGATGAGTATGGTATATACGGGTAACCGGGCGGAACAGCTCATGAGTGGTGTGATCAATATCGTCAATAATCTTTCCTTACGGTTTTCAATGGCCCGTGCACTCATCACAGCTGGTATGGCGCACGCAAACCCACTGATCATGGGCATTACACTTTTTCCATTTAACCCTACACTTCGCATTAAGCGATCAGTCAAAAAGCTTATCCGTGCCATATATCCGGTATCCTCAAGAATAGTGATAAGCCCAAATAATATGGCGATCTGTGGTATGAATATGACAATTCCGCCAAGGCCTGCAATGATCCCATTGGTTAACAGATCTGTCCAGTGATTATCCGGCAGGGAAGCAGATAGTGATCCGCGTAAAGAAGCAAAGGCAGAATCTATCCAGTCCATTGGGTAACTGGCCAGCCAGAATACACTTTGAAACAACAGGAACAATACCGTCAGCAAAATCAGGTATCCCCAACGCCGATGAAGGAGGATATTATCCAGCTTTTCTGTAAACAATGATTTTTGCAACGGGTCAGGTTCTGAAACTGCCTGTTGCATGATATGCTTGATACGTCCATAGCGTTGAAGGATCTCCTCCGCCTGGGTTTTGGTAGGATTGAACCCATTTTGCTGTTCAATTGATTCTATGGTTTGCTGCTTCCTTTCATCCAGTAAAAATGATTCATGATTGATGAGGTAATGAATGGCGGCATAATCACTCAGAAAGGGCAACAATTTTTTTACTTCGGCAATTGGTGTTGGCGCCAGTGCTTTTGAATCAATAAAGTCTGTAACCGGTATCTTATATAAGCCCTGTGCGGTTTGTTCAACAGCCTTCTTTAACTGAGGGCCACCTTTCTGTTTGCGCGGATTGACCGCTATAACCGGTACGCCCAGTTCCCTTTCCAGTGCAGTGATATCTATCTTGATCCCCTTTTTGGAAGCGATATCCATCATGGTAAGTGCTATTACCACTGGAACCTTAAGGTCGATAAGCTGGGTACAAAAAAGTAGATTTCTTTTGAGACTGCTGGCATCGGCCACAGCAATAATGACATCCGGTTTGATCTCCGGGTCCTGATCAAGCAATACCTTATAACTGACCCATTCATCCAGCCTGCGGGGATATAAGCTATAGGTACCGGGCAGGTCAGTAATCTCTGCCTCACCAATGGAGAGGCGGGTGCTGCCAGATTTTTTATCTACTGTAACGCCCGGAAAATTTCCAACCTTCTGGTTCAACCCGGTGAGATAATTAAAAAGAGAGCTCTTGCCACTGTTTGGATTGCCCACCAACGCAATATGTATTCTTTGTTTTTCCAAATTTAAGAGGCTGCAAAATTAGCCTGTTGGAAGTTAATCGGTTTACGAAACCCGATTTATATAAAATTTTGAATTTTTGGAATTGGGAAATTTTGAAATTTAGGTCCATATCCCTGTAAAAGAACTGACTACAGGTTTTCAATATGATTTGCCATTATTGTGTCATAAGAATTTCCGCCCAAAAATTTCCCAATTTCCCAATTTCTAAATTCCAAAATCCTCCGACCTCAATACCTTTGTGGCTCAATGCAATCACTATGAACCGAGTCCGGACTATTTTCATTTTCTTGTCGATTTTCTTATCCTTTACCGCATTTACCCAAAAACTCAGCAAAACCGATAAGGCAGTTATTGCCAACCTCAAAGCTCATATTTATTATCTGGCTGATGATAAACTGGAAGGCAGAAGGGCAGGAACTCAGGGAGAGAAACTGGCAAGCGAATATATTATCACCCAATTCCGGAATATTGGCATTGTCCCCAGGGGAACAGATGGTTATTTGCAGGCTTTTGAAATAAATGACGGCAAACAGATCAGCGAAGGCAGCTATTTCTCAGTAAATGGCAAAAACCTTGAGGTGGGTAAAGAATTCTTTCCCTTACCCTTTAGTGCGCGTAAAACACTGGAGGCTTCTCCCGCCATTGCCATCCAGGAACCTGATATGCCCTGGTTTGTTGATCTGAAGGAAATACTGGCTGATAACAGCAAGAATCCTCACTTTGATATTTATGAATATTTAAAGAACAATACCAAAAAAGCTTTTGACAAGGGTGCCTCTGCCATTATATTATACAATACAGGCACTGCAGATGATAACCTGGTGTTCAATCCCAAGGATAAAACAGAAACAGCTCCCATTCCATTGATCTATGTAACTAAGGAAGCAGCAAAGAAATATTTTAATGATGTAACTGCTACAATGAACCTCAAACTGAAGATTGATATCACTGAAAAGAAAAGAACAGGTCATAATGTAGTTGGCTATATTGATAATGAAGCACCAACTACAGTAGTATTGGGTGCACATTTCGATCACCTGGGTTATGGCGAAGATGGAAACTCCATGCTGCGCACGGGGGAGAAGCTGATCCATAATGGCGCCGATGATAATGCCAGTGGAACATCAGCACTGATTGAACTTTCCCGCTTATTAAAAAAATCAAAAGCCAAAAATCATAATTATCTGTTCCTTGCTTTTTCAGGAGAGGAATTAGGATTATTTGGTTCAAAATATTTTGTGGATAATCCTACCATTGACATTTCAACAGTAAGCTACATGATCAATATGGATATGGTTGGAAGGCTGAATGATAGTACCAAGGCACTTGCTGTGGGTGGGTATGGTACATCGCCAGTTTGGGCAACTGTTATCAATGCGGCAGATAAAAAATTGCCTTTCACTATCAAGATAGATTCAAGTGGTTCGGGACCCAGTGACCATACTTCTTTTTATCGCAAGGACATACCGGTATTGTTTTTCTTTACAGGACAGCACA
>CAMLGP010000115.1 GCA_946479535.1 uncultured Bacteroidota bacterium | reverse complement strand
AAAGGAAGAACACAATAATCCCTCTTCGCCTTTTCTTCTGAGGCAAATGTTTATCCAGAAGGACTTCCATGCCTGCCCAGTCTTTTTCCTGGTAGTTTTGAATGTCATTCTCAGCAGCTTCCCTTAATTTCTTATCCATCTCGTCAGACCACATTTTTATTCACTGTTTGATTTTGCTGGAATAATAGTTTTTGCAACTGTTTTCTAGCTTTAGCCAAGTTGGATTTGGATGTTCCTACTGAAATGCCCAACTCCTTTGCAATCTCTTCGTGACTGAATCCTTCAATGATGAATAAATTAAGCACTGTTCTGTACCCCGGCGTTAAAAATTTGATTGCAGAAAGGATCTCCTCATAAGAGATCTTGTCTACTGCATCTTCATGCGTAGCGGGAACATGCATGTAGGATTCATTCAATTCTCCTACCACCTGGTGCTTCTGATTTTTTCGAAAATGGTCAATAGCCGTGTAGATCATGATCTTTCTAAGCCAGCCCTTAAAGGAGCTTACAGTATCGGCATACGCTGGCTTGAAACGGTAAATTTCAACAAAGACCTTTAAAAATCCATCATTGAGGATCTCGGTGGCATCTTCTTCACGATTGGTATAGCGGTGGCAAATCGACATAGCATATCCGTAAAAAGAGCTGTAAATCTTTTTTTGGCTCTCTCTGTTGTTTTGGGAACAGCCCCGGATGTGAATCTGTAATTCTTCTGCCGACAGCAACACAACTTGATTTAAAGGTTAATCGAAAAAAAATGTGATTTGGTTGGCCGGCCAAGGTACAATATTCCAAAGCCCATTCTTCTCCCCGAATCCGGTGATATTTACGATTTTGGAGGGTGAGCCTGGGCCTGGTTGAACAGCATCCATTCCACTTCTCCCGTTCTAAACTCTTCTTCCATAGCGTGTTGTACAATCAGGAGCCCATCTGCAGATACTTTTTTTATGGTGGCTTCAAATACACGGGTTCCTTTTTTAAACTTTACAGGTTGACCTTTTTTATACAAACGGTCCAGGTAGCTGACGTATATATTCTCAAAACCCTCCCTTACCAGCGTTTTCCAGTTCCTGTCAATCTGATCACACAACTCTCTGGACAGACCAACCGGGTCAGATTCCTTACCTGTGATCTGCTTCAGTGAAACAGGATTGGTAAGCCCTTCCGGAAATTCAGCCTGATTGATGTTAATGCCAATGCCGGCAATGGCCCAATGCCAGCCGGAACCTGGTTTACCCTTAGCGGTTCTTCCTCCTATTATATTCTCTATCAATATCCCACCTGCCTTTCTGTCCTGCCAATAAATATCATTTGGCCATTTGATCTTTGTGTTGTCACCTGCATGCTTTTCCAGGAACTGACAGGTAGATAATGCTATGCAGGCATTTAACTGGAACTGGCTGCTCAGCGTCAGTGGTTGCGGGTCAAATACAATGCTGGTAAGGATACTGCTGCCTTTTTCCGATTTCCAGACCCGTCCCCGCTGGCCCTTTCCCGCAAACTGTTCATGAGCAAAAAATGCAGTTCCATGAGGTGCCAAACCCGCATGTACCTGGGTAAGGGCATAATTGTTGGTGCTATCTACTGATTGAAGCTCAATAAATGGCGTTCCGATGCTGCCTTTAAAGGGGGTGTCTGCCAATTTATCGCTATTTTTGAGCAAAGTAAATATGTTTCCGTCAAGCCTGCGGTAAACAATTTAAGCCGGGTGAGAAACACAACATTATAAACTAAAATAATTTCATTATTGGAACAACTTGCAGTGCTGTCTGACCGCAAAAGAAAAAGTGTGGTGCGGTTGACGAAGAGTTCAAAGATCATCAAATCTATCATTGCCGCTATCCAGGATAAAAAAGGAGAAAACATCATTTCTCTTGATCTTCGCAAAATCAATGAAGCAGTAGCTGATTTTTTTATAATATGCGAGGCTGGTAATCAGCCGCAGATAAGGGCCATTGCGGAAAATATAGAAGTCGTTGTAAAAGAACAGTGTGGTGAAGATCCCTACCATCATGAAGGATATAAGGCATTACAATGGGTACTGATTGACTACGTTAATGTTGTGGTTCATGTCATGCTTCCTGAGAACCGGAAATTCTATAAACTCGAAGAAATGTGGAGTGACGCTGTCTCCGAACGCCACCAAGACTAATAATTGAAGTTAAATACCCGTTAGAATCAAACTTTTTTGTTGAATTATCATTAAATAGCAGGAATATAGAAATATCTTATGTCTCAGGAACCCCCTTATAATAAAAACGATAAGAATATCCCGCCTCGCTTTGGCAATCGCCAGAATGGGGAGGATCCCAATGCGCCCAAGAAAGGTCCCAAGTTCAGTATCTATTGGATCTATGCCATCATATTTGCCGTATTGATAGGTTTTCAGCTCTTCAGTCCTTTTTCTCCCAGTACCGCCACTATAGATCAGGATTATTTTCTGCAGGTGCTAAAATCTGGAGACGTTGAGAACTACACTGTTGTCTCCAACAGGAACCTGGTTAAGGTAACCCTTAAAAAATCAGCCCTGCCAAAGTATACAGAAGTGCTCAAGAACAAAGGCATTAGCGGGAAACCCAGTGATACCGGACCTCATATGAGTTTCAAAGTAGTATCGGGCGATTCCTTCAAGGATGATATGCGTGAGTTCTATAATGCCAACCCCGGAGTGAAAGATGTTGGAAAAGTAGATACCGAAAGTGACTGGTTCAGCAAATCCATTTCCTTCCTCCTTCCCATTCTGTTATTTGTAGGTCTCTGGATCCTGCTGATGCGCAAGATGGGTGGAAGTGCAGGCGGTGGCGGAGGTCCCGGCGGTATCTTCAATATAGGAAAATCAAAAGCTACTCTTTTTGATAAAGGCACACGCGTAAACATCACTTTCGCTGATGTTGCCGGACTGGACGAAGCCAAAGTGGAAGTAATGGAGATCGTTGATTTCCTCAAGAGTCCCAAAAAATATACAGCGCTGGGAGGAAAAATTCAAAAAGGCGCTTTGTTGATTGGCCCTCCCGGTACAGGTAAAACGCTATTGGCTAAGGCTATGGCTGGTGAGGCACAGGTTCCATTTTTCAGTCTTAGCGGCTCTGATTTTGTGGAAATGTTTGTGGGTGTAGGTGCAAGCCGTGTACGCGATCTGTTCAAACAGGCAAGAGAAAAAGCGCCCTGTATCATATTCATTGATGAAATAGATGCCATTGGCCGTGCTCGCGGTAAAAATGTAATGATGAGCAATGACGAAAGAGAAAGCACTCTGAATCAGCTCCTCGTTGAAATGGATGGGTTTGGAACCGATACAGGTATCATTGTTCTTGCTGCAACCAACCGTCCGGATGTACTGGATACAGCATTGCTTCGTCCGGGACGTTTCGACAGGCAGATATCAATTGACAAACCCGATCTTAAAGGAAGAGAAGCTATTTTCAAAGTTCACCTTAAGCCAATCAAGGTTTCCCAAACACTGGATGTTCATAAACTGGCTGAACAAACTCCTGGATTTGCCGGAGCTGATATTGCCAATGTGTGTAATGAAGCCGCGCTCATCGCTGCACGTAAAGGAAAAGAAGCGGTTGATATGAGCGATTTCCAGGATGCAGTAGACAGGGTTATTGGTGGACTTGAAAAGAAGAACAAGATTATTTCTCCGGATGAGAAAAAAGTTATCGCTTATCACGAAGCAGGACACGCAATTTGTGGCTGGTACCTTGAGCATGCTTATCCGCTTTTAAAAGTAACCATCGTTCCCCGGGGAACTGCTGCTTTGGGTTATGCCCAATACACGCCCAAAGAACAATACCTCTATAATACCGATCAGCTAAGTGATCAGATCTGTATGACCCTTGGTGGCCGTGCAAGTGAAGATATTTTCTTTGGCAAGATCTCAACCGGTGCACAAAATGACCTGCAACAGATCACTCGT
The DNA here is from genome assembly GCA_946479535.1 of uncultured Bacteroidota bacterium. Next base: position 3,818 of record CAMLGP010000115.1, on the reverse strand, counting down.
ATCGCGTATGCAATGGTAACTGTGTATGGAATGAATGAAAAGGTAGGTAATGTGAGCTTCTATGACCCACAACAGGAAACAAGCTTCACCAAACCTTATTCTGAAGAAACCAGTAAACTGATTGATGAAGAAGTAAGAAAACTGATAGAGGAATCATACGAGCGTACTAAAAGGTTACTGATAGAGAAGAAGGAGCAGGTTGCCACACTGGCAGAAGCCTTACTTGAAAAAGAAGTGTTGTTCCAGAGTGATGTGGAAACCCTGATCGGCAAAAGACCGTATGAAGAGAAGAAGCCACTGACTGAAGAGACTGAAGAGATGATACCGAGTGAGACCGGTGAAATATCAGCTGGTGTACCGCCCTATGATAGTGATGTAACAAATAAATCACTCCCGAAATAAGATTGCTAGAATATGAACGTTTCTCCTTCGAAAGAAAATATTCTGAAAAAAATACGAAAGGCGTTGAGTCATTCAACGCCTCTTCCATTTCCTAAAAGTGAAGGTGGAGAAACAGTATTTCAGACTTCACAACAGGAAGCAGAGATTGAATTTGCAGAGCAGTTTTCCAAATTACAGGGAAGGTTTATCTACTGCATCAATCGCCAGGAGCTTGCATTTCAATTGGGAAGCCTGGTGAAGAAGATGGACTGGAAAAAAGTCTTTTGTCTGGAAGAAAAATTATTACAGGGCGCAGAAGGACAAATAGGAGATCGTCTGGTCAAAACGGATATCGCTACCTGCGATGTAGCTATTACCGGTTGCGAATACCTGGTAGCCAGAACCGGTTCCGTAGTGATGAGTGCTGCACAACCCAGCGGAAGAGTTACAAGCGTCTATGCTCCCATTCATATCTGTATTGCCTATACTAATCAACTGGTCTATGATGTGAAGGATGCATTGCAGGGTGTGAAAGATAAGTATGGCAGCAATCTTCCATCATTGATCACTTTTGCCACAGGTCCCAGTCGCACTGCGGATATCGAAAAAACGCTGGTTGTAGGAGTGCATGGGCCTAAAGAGGCCTATGTATTTTTGGTTGAATCCTAGCCTAACACAACCTGCCTATGCCCGATCAGACTATTTATCCCCTTTTTGTTTATGGCTCCCTGCTGAGTGGGTTCAAAAGCCCTGCTTATGAATACATCAGCCGCTTCTTTAATCTTGTTGGAAAGGCAAAGGTGAAGGGGAAGCTATATGATATGGGAGAGTATCCCGCTGCTGTTCCTTCCAGTGATGATGGTTTCATCCAGGGAGAATTATATCAGATAAAGCACGAAGCAGAATTTTCCTGGGCCATTGGTCAGCTGGATGATTATGAAGGAGTCACTCCAGAACCTGGTGAAGAGCAACTGTACCGCCGTGAAATTTCATCGATACTGATAGAGGATAAAATAATTAAAGCCTGGATTTACTGGTATAATGGCAGCATTGCCGGAAAGCCGGTAATTGCTTCAGGTGATGTACTTTCCTGGCGCGATAAAAAAGAATCATAGCAGTGGATTTAATGCCTGGTAAAAAGATCTATTTTCTCTCCGATTTTCATCTCGGTGCTCCTGACCATGCTTCCAGCCTGGAAAGGGAAAGGCGCATTGTTCAGTTTCTGGATGAAATAAAGAAAGATGCAGCAGAGATTTTCCTGGTAGGAGATATGTTTGACTTCTGGTATGAATACAGGAAAGTGGTGCCTAAGGGATATACCCGGCTTTTGGGTAAACTCGCTGAGATAACTGACGCAGGCATACCCATGCATTTCTTTGTAGGCAACCATGATATGTGGATGAAGGATTACCTGCAAACTGAATTGAATATCCCTGTATATTTTGAACCCAAAGAATTTGTGCGCAATAATAAGCTGTTCTATATAGGCCATGGTGATGGATTGGGCCCAGGTGATCATGGCTATAAACGATTGAAGAAAGTGTTTCGCAATCCTGCCTGTCAATGGTTATTTGGAATACTTCCCCCAACAGTAGGTATGGGCATTGCCAACTACATGAGCCGCAAAAGCAGGGCACAAACTGGCTCCTCTGAAGAAGTTTTTCTGGGAGAAGATAAGGAATGGCTATTGATTTTCAGCAGGGATACGCTCCTGAAAAAAAAGGTGGATTATTTTGTGTTTGGACATAGACACCTGCCTATCGATTATCGTCTATCTGGTGATAGCCGGTATATTAATCTGGGCGACTGGATCAGCTTTTCAACCTATGCCGTTTTTGACGGACAAAACATCGAGTTGAAATCATATACCGGCCGGGACGCTAAAATTGTCCGAAATTCATGAAACAATTCTTTTCTGTTTTACTGGTAATATTGTCCTTTGCCGCTGTAAATGCGCAAACAGACAGTTCATTTCATACTGTAAGAACCATACAGGGAGATATTGTAGCCTTCACAGTAGATAATCTGGATAATATTTACCTGCTCAGCAGTACTAACCAGGTGAAGAAGCTGAATGCAAAAGGAGATTCAGTGGCTGTTTTTAATGATGTAAAGAAATATGGAAAGGCAACATTGATTGATGTTTCCAATCCACTGAAAGTGCTGGTTTATTATCGGGATTTTGCTACGATTGTTGTGCTGGACCGCTTATTGACCATTCGCAATACAATTGATCTCCGCAAGCAGAATATATTGCAGGTAAGAGCTATTGGACAGAGCTATGATAATAAGATATGGCTCTATGATGAGTTGGAGAATAAATTGAAGAAGATTGATGAAGAGGGAAAGCTCTTGCAGGAAACACCCGATTTTCGCCAGTTATTTGGGGAAGCTCCTGTTCCCACAAAGATCTTTGATCAGGACCAGTTTGTTTATCTCTATGATTCAACAAAAGCGGTATTCGTCTTTGATTATTATGGTGCGCTGAAGAACAAGATCGCCATAACCGGCTGGAAGAATTTTAAAGTGGCTGGCAAATATTTATACGGATCTGTCAATAATAAGCTCTACCGTTATAATATTTCCAATTTACGCACAGAAGAATGGAAGATGCCTGACGAAATTGCAAATAGCAGCTCTTTCAATTTTACTTCATCGCGGCTCTATGCGCTGCAAAATAACCAGCTGGAGATTTATTCCTTTCAATAACTACGAAAGCCTGCTGAAAAAAGGGTATTAATTAATAATTTCGCGGCATATCTTATCTGGCAAGCATGAACGAATTCCTGAACAGGGTATATTTTGGCAATACGGTTGGCACTTATTTAATTATAGCGATCATTATATTGATTGTGGTTATCATCAAGCGATACCTTGCCCGCAGTATCGCAGGCCTGATCTTTCATTTCGTGAACAGGGTCTGGAAGGATGTAGACAGGAAGGTATTTATCAACCTGGTGGCAAAGCCTTTGGGATTTTTCCTGGCGGTACTGGTGACCATGATCTCATTATACAAATTACATTTCCCTGAAGAATTAAATGTAGATCTATATCATATTACGCTCAAACACCTCCTTCACGGACTTGGTTCTTTTGTCATAATTATTTCTTTTATCCGTCTCCTGTTAAGAATGATCGATTTTATTGCGATCATTTTGCATATCCGGGCCGATCAAACAGAGGATCCTACTGATAACCAGTTGATCGTTTTCTTTAAGGATTTCTTCAAGGTAGTATTGGTGCTGGTGGGGATTTTGATGATCGTGAAATTTTCCTTCGGTTTCAATATCAGTAATCTCCTAACAGGACTTAGCCTTGTAGGTGCAGCTATCGCCCTTGCATTGCGGGAAAGCCTGGAAAATCTTATCGCCTCGTTCATTATCTTTTTTGATAAGCCCTTTCGTCTTGGTGATATTGTAAAGGTGCACACCTTCACT
>CAMLGP010000114.1 GCA_946479535.1 uncultured Bacteroidota bacterium | reverse complement strand
TTTTGTTATCTAAATTCAATCGTACGGAATACCTTTTAAAGTTGGAGCCAAGCGCAATTCCTTTCTGGTCAAAATAAGAGCCTGATAGTAGATACTGGGTTCTTGCATCGCCACCGCTTGCTGTAATGGTATGACTGTTCTCCGGTGCTTTTCCAAATAATTCATCCTGCCAGTCAGTACCCTTACCTAAGTATTGAGGATTCACAAATTCAGGTCTCGCATCAAAGCCCCATACTTTTGCGCGGTCATTGAGGAAACCGGCCATCTGCTGCAGATTCATTACCGGGAGTTTATTTGGAATCACCTGGTAACCGGTATAGAAATCATAAGATATCTGCGGCGGCCCCACCTTACCCCTTTTTGTAGTAATAATAATTACGCCATTGGTTGCCTGCGAGCCATATATGGCAGTTGCGGAAGCATCCTTCAATACGTCTATTGATTCTATTTCAGCAGGATTGATAGTATTTAAAGGATTGGAACCTCTGCCGGGATCATTGACCGGAGGAATAATAACACCATCAATTACGTACAATGGAGAGTTGGTACCACTAATAGAAGACACTCCGCGTATCTGGATTGATACGCCACCTCCTGGTTGGCCTGATACCTGCTGGATCATTACACCCGCAACTTTTCCCTGTAAAGCCTGTTCAAATGTGGCAGATTGTGTTTTTCTCAGTTCATCACCCGTTATGGAAGAAATAGCCCCTGTAACATCTTTTCGTTTTGTCTGGCCATAACCAATTATTACCACATCATCCAATTGCAGAACAGTTTCACGAAGTTTTACTTCAATAGTGTTGCTATTGCCAACTGTTACTTCCGTCCGCTGGAAACCTATCATCGTAATAATAAGTACATTCCCGGGTGATGCTTCAATGGTAAAATTTCCTTTTTCATCAGAAACGGCATACCGGCTGGTATTCTTTACTGCAATCGTAGCTCCGGAAGCTGGTGCGGAGGTACGTTCATTGATAATTGTACCACTAACTTTTGCTGTTTGTGCAAATACACTACCATTACATAGTAATAATGCAATGATTCCACATAGCAGCAATAGTGGCAAGCGAGTCGTTTGGTTTAATTTCATACACATTTATATTATATGTTTAGCGTAACCGAAGCTTTATTTGCATTTTCTTTCCTTCATACACAACTTCCTCATCGCACTTCCCATTCATATCCAGTTGCATTGTTTTATCGGGTGTAATTAGATTAATGCGAAACGTTCTTGTAGATATTATTCCGTCAAATGTTCCTTTCCTGTCACCAATAGTCACCGTATTAGTAGCTTCCGTATATTTAATTGGAATTACGGCATAAGCCCCTTTTTCGTAATTGTAATTCGTTCCTTCATCCTCGTAAAGATTGAATGTAGCGTCTGCACCGGCATAAATGTTAAGTGTAATAGTATCGGCAGATCTTTCCGAACTGTATTGCAGTTCCGGGCCGAAGGGAAGTATGGAACCAGCTTTTACAAAAACAGGCATTCTTTCATAAGGTGCATTAGCTATCAGTTTTTGACCTCCTGCATACCATTTGCCAGAATAAAGATCATACCAGCCTGCACATTTTGGTAAATACAGTGAACGCTTTGTCTGCCTGTATTCATAAACAGGACTGATCAGGAAAGAAGGACCAAACATGTATTGATCATCTATATTCAATACTGCAGTGTCTTTGGCAAAATCCATAACCAGGCCGCGCATTATGGTATAATTAGTATGATAAGTTGCACCTGCCAGGGAATAGATATAAGGCATCAGGCGGTACCTGAGCCTGTCATAAAAAAGAAAACTTTTGTAAGCGGCATGATCTTCGGGCGCAATGTTGAATATTTCTCGAAAGGGGAATTGTCCATGTGCACGAAACAAAGGCACAAAAGCCCCAAACTGGTACCAGCGGGTATTCAACTCTCTCCATTCTTCCAGGCTTGCCGAATCCAGGCTTTCAAATTTTTGAGGCACCACAAATCCGCCGATATCCATGGTCCAGTATGGAAGTCCGGACATGGAGAAATTAACCCCGGCCGCTACCTGGTTTTTCATATCCCGCCAGGTTGTTCCAATATCACCGCTCCAGATGGCTGCGCCATACCGTTGGGAACCGGCAAAACCGGAACGTGTCAAAAGAAAAACCCTTTTGTCTGGATCAGTAGATCGCTGCCCTTCATAGATCCCCTTCGCATTTTGTAAAGGATATGCATTCAGGTATTCTGCTGCGCTGCCCAGGGCAGTTGGATTCATTTGGAGCTTTCTTTTTTCAGGGTCAACATTTGAAAGTATGTCTGGCTCACTTGCATCCATCCACCATGCATCTATTCCTTTGCTGTATATTTTTTTGTTGATCAGGTCCCAAAATCCTTTTCTTGCGTTTTCATTAAAGGCGTCGTAAAAAGTGGAGATATAACCATTAGCAATCCAATCTCGCTGGCGATCTGCAATATTTTTTTTATAAAGCCATCCCTTTTTATCAAACTCTTTGTATGCCGGAATGCCTTCATAAAATTTAGGCCATACAGAGATCATGATCCGGGTATTGTATTTTTTATGCAATTCATCAATCATGCTATCTGGCGATGGAAAACGTTTCTCATCAAAATCCTGGCTTCCCCATTCTGCTTCTCTCCAGTAGCTCCAGTCCAATACTATATTATCAATCGGGATCTTTCTTTTGCGGAACTCCTCAACTGTAGAAAGGATTTCATTCTGCGTTTTATATCGTTCCCTGCTTTGCCAGAAACCCAATGCCCATTTTGGAACAATCGGTGCTTTACCGGTAAGTGTTCTGTATCCGGAAATGACCTCATCCATGCTTGCGCCATAGATGAAATAATAATCAATCTGTTGTCCTGCTTCCGAGCAGAAGCTAAATGTATTTTGTTCTTCAGGTGTTAGCGGTTCCTGCCATTTTAAAGACATGTAAGATTCTCCACCTTCCGGGGTCCATTCAATACGAACGGGAACCTTCTCACCAGGTTTCATATTTTCCGGGATCAGTGCGGGAGCAGGATTCCAGGATTTGCGCCAGTGGTCAAGAACCAGTTTTCCATCAAACCATACTTTTAGTGAGCCGCCAAATGTGAATCTGAATTGGTGAATACCGTTAAGGTAACTGGCAATACTTCCTTCCCAGATCACTTTACCTGCAGCTGCATTAAATTCTTTGGGAAGCTGGATCCTTGAATCCCCCAGGAACTCCATATTGATAGCTGTTTCTGCTCTTTCTGTTACCAATTCCTGCGGTCTGTTTTTATCATTTGCATAAGAAGCAGTAAGCCACCCAGGTTCATTTTCCTTTGAATAAAGCTGTAATGCTGATAGCTGGTGAAGTGGCCTTATATCTCCCGCCCTCGTCAGGGAATAATTATCCCATAGGATCCCATAGTTCTTACTGGAGATAATAAATGGAATGGCTACTTCCGTATTGTTCTGGAAGAAATTGACCTGCTGGCCCCTGTAGTTCATAATGCCATCCTGGTGCTGTCCTAAACCATACCATGCGTCATCTTCCTTAGATTGAAAAGCCTGGGTAAGACTATAATATCGCCTTCCGTCAAATATGGCCGGTTGAAAACTCCGTCCGGCGACTGGTTTTTCAGTTATTATTTTTTTACCAGTATTATCACGAAATGAAACAACGCCTGTTTTCAGGTTCACAAGTGCGGAAATGGCGCTGGTTCTTAAAGTGAGGTAATCTTTAGATGGAACAAGGTTCCAGGTGATACCTGTATTTTTGATGTCAACGGTAATCAGGCTATGCCTGGCCAAAACCTCCTTACCCGGGGCTGCAATCACCCTTATAATATTGGCTGATACTACCTCAAGTTTTATAGCCTTGGAAGTTTGCGTAAAGACTGGGTCTGTGAAAACAATAACACCATCGTTTGTCTGAATGTATGATGGCGGTTCTGCCAATAAGTCGCTTAAATGGCAAATACAGGTAAAACAGAGCAGTAGCAATCTCAATTTCATAACAGCAGTCCTTCGCTTGAAGTAAGGCCATAAAGCTACCTGTGAAATAACTTGAGGGGGGTGGTCAAATGTTGCAGACTATGGCCTGGATTGTTGCAAGAAGATGATTTTCATGAGTTTTTATCCTTTCTGTTTGCGGCGTACTGCGAGGGAAGGATGTTGAATTCTTCTTTAAAGTCTTGGGTGAAGTTCTTGGGGTTATTGAATCCCACTTCATATGCAATTTCGGCAATTGACATGCCACTTTTTTCCAGTAGCTGGGCTGCCCTTTTCAACCGGAGGCTGCGAATAAACTCAATGGGCGTTTTGCCTGTGATGGATAGGATCTTTCTATATAATGTAACGCGGTTCATGAACATATCACGGCTGAAATCTTCAACTGAAAACTCAGGCTTATCCATGTTTCTTTCTACAATCTCCAGTGCCTGCTTCAGGAATTTTTCGTCAACCGGGGTTATCGTCACTTCCTGGGGATTAACCTCAATCTGCTTTTGAAACCTTTTTTGCAATAATTCCTGCTGGGCAAGCAAATTCCTGATCTTTGATGCCAATATCTCAAATGTAAAGGGCTTGGTGATATAGTCATTTACACCGGCTTTCAATCCCTGCAGCTGCTTTTCCTCACTTCCTATGGCGGAAAGCAGGATAACGGGAATATGAGCAGTAAGTGTTTCAGTTTTGATCTTTCGCGCCAGTTCTACTCCATCCATCAACGGCATCATGATATCACTTACTACAAGGTCAGGGTTCAGTTGCTTTATCTTTTCCCAGCCTTCTTTTCCATTGGAAGCTTCTTCCACCTTATACTGCGCCTTCAGGTTGTCCTTTAAATAAAAGCGGATATCTTCATTATCTTCCACTACCACAATTGTTTTCTTTTTACCGCTTTTGTGGCTTTCAGGCAGCATTTCTACCGGGTTATCTTCCGGCATTGCGGTGATTACAGGATGGGCAGTTGCATTATATATCTTTTTTGCAGGAAGCAAAACGGTAAAACAGGCGCCCTTCTCCGGCTCGCTTTTAACGGTAATAATGCCATTATGTAATCTCACAAATTCTTTTGTAATGGCCAGGCCTATTCCGGTTCCCTGGTTCACCATGCTTTGAGGAACATCTGTCTGAAAAAACCGCTCAAAGATCTTTTCCTGCATTCCCACGGGAATTCCAATTCCTGTATCTTTTATTTCTATAGCCAGCGTTCCATCTGTTTCGCCATTTACGGGGGGCTCATACCCAAGGTGTATGCTTACAGTTCCATTATCCGGAGTATATTTAAACGCATTGGAAAGCAGGTTGAACAATATCTTTTCAAATTTATCCCGGTCAAAGTAAATTTCAAGGCTTTCAATAGTTGAAGAGAAGGAGAACCCTATGTTCTTTTTTTCAGCAATATCCATAAAGGAATGGCTGATTTCTTTACTAAATCCAATGATATCGCCAATGGCAGGATGCAGATTTATTTCCTGCACTTCCATTTTCCTGAAATCAAGCAATTGGTTTACCAGGCTTAATAATCTCCTCGCGTTTCGTTGTACAAGATTCAGTTGCTTCCTGTTTTCCTCATCGGGAGTCTGGTTTATGATCTTGTCTAACGGAGAAATGATCAGCGTTAAAGGTGTACGAAACTCATGACTTACATTGGTAAAGAATTTCGTTTTTAACTGTTCCAGGGAGTGAGCTCTTTCCGCTTCCTGGCGTTGATTTTTTACTTCATACCGAATATGGATCCTTTCCAATGTAATACGCCGTGCAAGGAGGAACAAACCCGCAAGGATCAACGCATAAATAATATAAGCCACTGTGGTGCGCCAGAAAGGAGGTTCAATATTGATCCCCAAAGCCTTTTCCTCACTCCATACCCCATCACGGTTTAAAACCTTTACCTTGAAAGTATAATGGCCCGGATTAAGATTTGTATAGGTGGCTCTTCGCTGGGTGCCATCCGCATACAGCCAGTCTGAATTAAATCCTTCCATCATGTAGGCATATTTATCGCCGGCGCTGTGGCCGAAATCCAGGGAAGCAAATTCAATAGAGAAAACATTTTCTTTATACTTCAGGCCAATTGTTTGAAGTTGGGAAAGGGATTGTTGCAACAGTACCCTGTTATTGATCACTTCACCCGGCTCCACGTTATTATTTAATATCTGCAAACCCGTAAATATTAGTTTTGGATGATATACAGGTTTCTGAATTTTATCAGGATTAATAATATTAAAACCAGAGGGCCCTCCAAAGATCAGTTCGCCGCTATTGGTTTTGAGTGCGGCGTTATCATTGAATTCGCGGTTTTGCAGATTATTCGATTCATCGTAATTGATAACAGATAGAACGAGGCCGCTTTTGCCCTGCTTTGGAATAACATTACATACGCCATTGGGAGTAGATATCCAGAGTGTTTGATGATTATCCTCAAGAACATTCAGGATCATGTTATCGGGAAGTCCATCAGAGATAGTAAATCGCTGGAACTCATTTGTTGATTTATTGAACAAATTCAGGCCTTCGCGGGTGCCCACCCAAACTCCACCTTTGCTGTCTTCCAAAAGGCAATTAACATTGTTATTACTTAAGCTGAATTTATTATTTGCGCTCTGGTAATAACCGGATATGGTTTTGTCTTTTCCAATTATGGAAACTCCGCCTGAAGTACCTATCCATAACTTCCCTTCTTTATCCTGCAAAATGCTGGAAACATAATTGGAAACAAGTTGCCCGTTCTGAGGATTGCCAGCATTTTGATTGTGTTTGAACCGGTTAGTTTGCCTGTCAAACAGATCAAGACCACCACCCAGCGTACCTATCCATAAATTCTGGTCGCGGTCCTCAAATATTTCCCACACGTTATCAGAAGCCAGGCTTGATGAATCATTATCATTGTGCCTGTAGTGCATGAATTTTTTTCCATCAAAACTGTTGAGCCCGCCGAAATAGGTGCCGATCCAGATGAGGCCGGTATGATCAATCCACAAGCTCACAATTACGTTACTGCTTATGCTGTTTGTATTGGCCGGATCATGCAGGTATTGTTTATACCTGTTTTGCTTCCGGTCAAAAAAAATAAGGCCGCCTCCATTGGTGCCGATCCAGATATTACCTGATCTATCCTCAACAAACCGGTTCACATCATCATAAGGAAGGCTATTCACATTCGACTCCTGGTGACGGTAAAGCGGAAAGAGCACCCTGTTACCATTTAAATAATTAACCCCCTGCTTATAAGTTCCCAGCCAGATGATGCCATAATCATCTTTATACATTGTGGTAATACTATTCTGACTTAGGCTGCGCAGGTCTTTAGGATCATTCAGAAGATAGCTGGTGCTGAAGCCTTCTTTTTTATTGATCAGGTTAATACCGCCATGGTCCGTAGCTACCCAGATCAAACCGTTATTATCTTGCGTAACCTGGCTTACCAGGTTTGTGTTTAGCCTTGAAGGAAATGTATTCTCATTAAATCGTCTGATAGAATTGAAAGAAGGCTGAAACAGGAACACACCATTGTTGAGACCCCACAGCCAGATATCCCCATCAGCGTCAATAAAAATATTATAAGGATTGCGCTCTTTGATCAGGTTTTGCAGGGTTTTACTGGAAAAAATGATCCTGTTCAAACCAATATCATACTGCTGCAAAAATCCATCCTGGTATACAAGCCATAATTTGCCATCCTTTGTTTCCCTGACTGAAGCAATTTGTTCAGTAAGTTTGAAACGGGGATCCTTGCTGAAAAACCTGGCTTTTTTATCTTCGGTAGAATACA
>CAMLGP010000113.1 GCA_946479535.1 uncultured Bacteroidota bacterium | reverse complement strand
ATAGGAAATATAAATATCGCAGCTGCCAAAACCGTCACGGCGGTTACAGCCGGTAAAAACCAGCCATTGACCGTCCTGCGAGATATTCTGGGCTCCCTCATTCTGATCGGTATTTACATTTCCTTCCATGGGTTTTGCTTTCTGCCACTGATTATCTGAATTGCGACTGAAAAAGAAATCTTCATTAAAAGAATTCAGTCGCCGTGTAAATACGAGTTCTGAACCATCAATGGTAAGACAGGGAAAATATTCTGATTCGGCTGTATTGATATTCCCACCCACATTCTTGGGGGCGAATACATAGTTGGTAGAAGGATTCTTCTTTGCATAATCCACCGCAAATTCATAACAACGTTTGCGATATTGCGTGGCCTTCAGCGAAGTTTCATTCTTTGGTGGTTTCTTCTCCAGCATTTCGTTAATGGCATCGAGTGCTTTTTGAAACTCACCCATTGAGGCCAAATTAATGGAATAGGGAAGTTTGTATTCCATGGAGTATACAGGATCCAAGGAAAAAGCCTTCTCATAGAACTCTACACTTGATTTTGCATTTTTCATTTGGCCATAAACGCCACCCAGAGAGAGATAAGCTTCTACATATTTGGGATCGATTGAAATGGCATTTTGCAATAAACCTACTGACAGCGCAAGATTTCCTTCCTGGGCTCTTTGGATGGCCTGGCCATATAGTGCCTGGGCTTTCTTGTCTATTTTTTCTGGATTATACTGGCTGAAAGAGAAGGTCAGGAGGAAACAGCAACAGGTAACAAGCAAAAATGGTTTTTTCATGGGGGTAAACGTTACTAATGATATAACGAAACTACTCAAAAAATATTCCAGATAAAAGGGTAAAAATTATCGCTTAGCCTTTAGCTATTGCTGTTAGCTTTCAGTCCGGAGGTTAAAAGCTGTCTATATTATTGGCAAAACAAATGAAATGTATCATGACTTGGAAGAGCTAAAGGCTAATAGCTAACGGCTCAGGGCTAAGGCACATTTATATACTTATGTATCTGCAGGCTCAATTCCCATTTCGGGTGCCGTTTAATATATTCAATGATAAGCGGTGTCATTTTAGCCGCATTATCCCACTCCGGCTGCAGGTATAATTTGCAGGAAGGAGAGACCAGTACGGCATATTTTTCTGCCCAGTCAAAATCAGATTTATTAAAAACTACCGATTTCAACTCATTGGCCAGTGGCAGGATCTCCGGTAAAGGGGCTTTGAATTTTTTAGGTGAAACACAGATCCAGTCCCAGGAACCTGAAAGAGGATAGGCACCAGAAGTTTCAATATTTGTTTTTAAGCCTGCCTGTTTCAGTTGTTGTGTAAGATAATCCAGTGAATGCATGAGTGGTTCGCCACCGGTGATGACAACAATTTCTGCAGGCGTATTTTTTATTTCAGCAATAAGAGGATCGATGGGAAGCAAAGGATGTTTACCTCCATCCCAGCTGTCTTTTACATCACACCATACACAACCTACATCACAACCACCCAAACGAATGAAGTAAGCAGCGCGTCCCTGGTGATAACCTTCACCCTGTAACGTGTAAAAATGCTCCATTACAGGTAGCCTGTCTACAATATCATTGCTCATGGAAATGGAGTTTCCGGTTATTACTCTTAATTCTTTGCCTCGCAGGATCGGAACGTATTTTTTAATAATGCAGCGATGGTCATGGGTCCCACACCACCTGGTACCGGAGTGATCCAGGAACACCGTGGTGAAACATTTTCAAAATCAACATCACCTTTAAGTTTGAAGCCGCTTTTTTTGGAAGCGTCTTCAATTCTTGTAATACCAACATCAATTACGATGGCACCTTCCTTCACCATATCTGCTGTTACAAATTCCGGGCGACCAAGTGCAGCAACTATAATATCACCGGTCAGACAAACCTCTTTAAGATTTTTTGTTTGCGAGTGACAGATGGTTACGGTGCAATTGCCAGGATTAGTGTTTTCACTAAGCAGGATGCTCATGGGGCGGCCCACAATATTGCTTCTGCCAATCACTATAGCATGTTTGCCTTTGGTTTCAATTTTATAATGTTCCAGTAGCAGCATAATGCCATGGGGAGTAGCTGGGACAAAAGTTGGCTGACCCTGTACCATCTTGCCAATATTCACGGGATGAAAGCCATCCACATCCTTATCGGGTACAATAGTATTGATCACCTTTTCATCCGAGATATGCCTGGGTAATGGCAATTGGACCAGGATGCCATCAATGTCAGGATCAATATTAAGGTCTTCGATCTTATCCAGCAGCCTGTTTTCGGAAATATCATCCTCCAGGCGAATCAGGGTGGATTTGAATCCAACCTCTTCACAGGCCTTGACTTTTGCGGCAACATAAGTTTCGCTGGCGCCATTGCGGCCCACCAGGATAGCGGCTAAATGGGGTATTTTTTTACCTTCTGTGGCGCGCTGGGCAACATCAATTCCGAGCTTTTCTTTAATGGCCTGAGCCGCTTTTTTCCCATCTAAAATTTGCATGGCGCAAAATTACAGAAACCTTGCTTATCCGGAGGCATGAATACGGTGCATTCGCGTCAGAAAAAGCACATTTAATATTGTTTTTTCACTTTGGTTATGGCCAGCATGCGCCAGTATCTTGCCGCCTACATTTTACCGCAATGATGAGAAAGTTTTGGACCATAAGTCTGTTAATCGCCATACTGTCTGGCAATGCCCAGGTAATTACAAAGCCAGTAATGGGACCTGGTGGATTAAACGCCTATAGTAATAAAACGCCTGATCTGTTTTCTGCTCTTAATAATCAGGCAGCATTGGCCCAGGTCAAAAGCAAATCGGTGGGATTGTATGGGGAGCGAAGGTATTTACTGGAGGGTTTGAATAATTACCTCGGAGTGGCAGCCATTGAAACTAAATCCGGCTGCTTTGGTATTGAGCTTGGGTATTTTGGATTTAATCACTTTAACCAAAGCAGGGCAGGGCTGGCTTATGCATTGGAATTAGGTAACCGGATGAATATGGGTGTTGAGTTCAATTACCATTCAATTAATATTCCCGGATATACAAAAGCTTCCAGTTTAGGGTTTGAACTGGCGGCATTATTTCATTTAACTGATAAACTGACTACTGGTATCCAGGTCAGTAACCCGGTGGGCGGACAATTTGGCCAAACCGGAACGGGTAAACTACTTTCAGTTTACAGGGGTGGGATGGGGTATGATCCTTCCCGTGAATTCTACGCAGGGATAGAAATTGTAAAAGAAGAATTGATGCCTGCATATATAAATGCGGGGATTCAGTATGCCGGTATTCCGGGAGTGGCGATAAGAACAGGATTTATTTCAGCCACCAATAGCTGGTGGATGGGTATTTGTTATTTGTGGAGATCAATAACAATAGGAATATCCATCGGGTTTCATCCAGTATTGGGAATTACTCCGGGCTTCTTTTTTCTGTATCAGGAAAATCCAGATCAAAGATGAAAACACTGTTAATCCTTTTGATTGGGTTTTGTCATATTATGGAAGTGCTGCACTGTCAGGAATTGCCAGTTAGTGTTGAGCAACAACTGGAAGAATCCTTAACGGAAGAAGTAGAAGAGCCAGGGAATGATGACTATCTCCAGGAACTGGATCATTATAAAAGACATCCTCTAAACATTAATACGGCAGAAAAAGATGATCTCAGAGCATTGACAATATTGAATGAATGGCAGATTGAAAATCTTATTGTGTATAGAAAGTTACTGGGCAGGCTGATCAGCCTGTATGAACTGCAGGCTGTGCCGGGGTGGGATTTGGGAACTATCCGGAAATTATGGCCTTACCTGTCTGTTGAGGATACGGATTCATTAAGCGATATTCTCACTCAACGATTAAATAAAGGAGAGACAAGTGTTTTATTCAGAGTATCGCAGGTTCTGGAAAAAGCTGCGGGATTCAAAAAGAATTTAACAGGCAATTATTATCTCGGAAGTCCACAGCAGTTCTTCTTTCGTTATAGCTATAAGTATAAGAACCTGCTTCAATATGGAATAACAGCTCAAAAAGATGCGGGTGAACCATTCTTCAATAGAAAATTAAAAGGTGGATTTGATTTTTATTCTTTTCACGCTCTCATTAGGAAACTTGGCATTATTGAAACATTAGCGGTAGGAGATTTTACGGTGAACCTGGGGCAGGGGTTGATCCATTGGCAGTCAATGGCGTTTAAGATGGGTACTTCAGTCCTGAATATTAAAAGGGAATCTCCAGTGCTGAAACCTTACAGTTCTGCCGGTGAATATAATTTTCACAGGGGAATTGGTATAACGCTGCACAAGGGGAAATGGGAAGGAACAGGGTTTGTATCCATTCGAAAACTTAGCAGCACTATTGCGGATGGCGATGAATATTTTACATCCCTTCAGACTTCAGGATATCACCGCACAGAGGGTGAACTGGAGGATCGTAATAATATTGGGCAGGTAGCAACCGGTGGTAATATCAGGTTCACGGATGAGCGCTTCCGTGTAGGGGTAAATGGTATCTTTCACCGGTTTGCCCTACCCTTAAAAAAACAGGATGATCCTTACAATCTGTTTGCTTTGTCAGGTAAGGAATGGTATAATGGCAGTATTGATTATGCGTATACCGGAAAAAATTTCCATGTATTTGGTGAACTGGCAATAGATAGAAAACAGCATGCTGCCTGGTTAAATGGAATTGTGATAAGTGTGGATCGGAGGGTAGATATTGCATTATTGCAGCGGACCATTGCAAAGGAGTATCAAACAGTAAATGGAAATGCATTTACCGAGAATACGCTTCCATCCAATGAAAATGGACTCTATGCTGGTATTTCCATTCATCCATACCCTAAATGGTTATTAAATACCTGGATGGATGTATATCAGTTTCCCTGGTTGCGATTTGGAGTGGATTATCCATCAAATGGAAGTAATTACCGGTTGCAGATAAGTTACGTGCCCGATAAAAAAACGGAGTTATACATCATATATCGCAATCGAAGAGAAGAAATGGTTAAACAAACACTGCGATTGAATACTTCAATCTCCTTATCTGAACTATTTACGCTACGTAACCGGTATGAATTAACCTGGATCGAATCTGCCAGGTCAAAAAGGGAAGAAGGTTTTTTATTTTATTTCGATATGATCTGTAAACCTATGTTGAAGTCATTTTCAATAATTGCACGATGGCTCTACTTTGAAACCAGTAGCTATGCCTCCAGAATCTATGCGTATGAAAACGATGTTTTATTCAGTTACAGCGTTCCTGCTTTTTCCGGAAGAGGGAATCACTATGGCATAATGCTCAACTATAAAATTTCGAAATGGCTGAACGGGTGGCTACATTTTCAACAAACACTTTATACTGACCGGGCATCGATTGGAACGGGGCTGGCCCAATTGAAAGGAAATACGAAAACCGAAATGAAGCTTCAATTTCTTGTCAGGCTTTAACTAAAAAATCTAATTTTTGTCCGGATTTTACCGGTTAACAATGATTTGAGTGAAGATGTATCCCAAATTATCTTGATCGTCATCAAAAAGTTAACCGCGTCTAATAATAAAGTAAACAATACAATCCCTAAAAATTAGAAGGTGCACAACATCAAATATGAACTTTCCGGCTGTCAAATGCCCTGAAATGCCCGCCTAACCGCAGTTTCCTACAAATAAGTGCAAATCCTTATACTGCTTTTCCGGCGGTAGTTTTTGTTCAGGATGTTAAAAAATCCTTATTTTGCGCAGCATTTTTAGGGAGTAGGTTGTCTCCTCTTCGACGCCATGTCCTTAGGAATGGGACGGTTTTGTTGATTAATAATCAATTCTTTTTAAACTTAAATTTGACGTTCACATGAGAAAACTTGCATGCTTATGCACGCTTTTGCTATTTGGTATAATGGCAACTGCGCAAACACGAACAATCACAGGAACGGTGTTGGACGCAACTGGTAGCCCTATACCATTTGCTACTGTTACTGAGGCTGGCACCAAGAATGGTGTTTCAGCTGACGTGAATGGTAACTTCACAATCAAGGTAGGCGACAATGCAAAATTGGCCGTCTCCGCCTCCGGTTTCACATCACAAACAATTACTCCCAGCGGCACTCGCGCATCAATTACCCTGGCAAGAGGTGAGGGTAATCTGCAGGAAGTTGTGGTAACTGCTCTTGGTCAGTCAAGAAGCAAAACCAAACTGGGATATGCGGTGACTTCCGTTAATAACGAACAGCTCAACCGCGCTTCTCCGGCTAATCCCCTGGACGCTCTTTCTGGTAAGATTGCAGGAGCCAATATTTCCAAAACAGGCGGTCCTCAATCCTCAACCAAGGTTATCCTGAGAGGCTTCGGTGTTATTGCCGGTGGCGGTAACCAGCCTTTATATGTTATTGATGGTGTACCCCTGACTGATGCAAGGTTTGGTGCAAATAATAACTATGACTTCGGTCAGACTATTTCAGACATCAACCCTAATGATATTGAAAATATCAGCATATTGAAAGGTACAGCTGCTGCTTCTTTGTATGGTTCACAGGCAAGAAATGGCGCTATCATGATCACAACCCGCAAAGGAAAAAGCGGTAAGATCAGGATTGATTACGCCGGAACTGTAAATGTTTCCCAGGTAGGTAAACTGCCTGATATGCAGGAAACATTTGGACAGGGCTGGGGTGGAACTTTTATCCTGTCTGAAAACGGTAGCTGGGGCCCTAAAGTAGATGGAAAAGATAGGTTATGGGGCGCAATTGTTGACAATTCCCAAATGCTGAAGCCATTTACTTTTGTTAAAGACAACATGCGCGATTTTTATGATAATGGCGTAGAAGTGAATAACTCAATCGGTATTTCTGGTGGAGGCGAAAACACCAATTTCTATTTCTCATATAACAATGTGAGCAGTGATGGTGTTGTGCCTACCAATACTGATTACTTTGGAAGAAACACACTGGCATTACGTACCAACAGCCGATTCGGCAAATTTTCTATCAACAGTTCATTCAATTTCGCACAACGCAGGGTAAATGCTCCATTCACTGGCCAGGCAGGCAGTGATGGTGCTTCAGTATTTGAAGAAATTCTGCAGATCCCTGTTGATATTCATATTGAAGATTTAAGGGATTACAAGAACAAATTCATGAATGTAGACAACTACTTCACTCCATTTGCCGAGAACCCTTATTATCCTTTGTATGAGAACAGGAGCCAGCAGAAAGCGGAAAGGTTCTTTGGAAATCTTGATATGAACTACAATTTTACTAATGAGTTTTCTGCACAGTTGCGTATTGGCGGTGATTTTGACAATGCAAGAACATTTGCTTATAAAGCTATCAACAACCCAAAGCCCGGAAGCTGGAATGGTTCTAATCCTACAAACCCTGAAGGTTCTACCCGTGCTGCAGATGTAGGCTCTGTTAGCGATGGAACAAACAATATCAATGTTATCAACGGAGATTTCATTTTAAAATATAACAAGCATTTAGGCTCCGACTTTACGTTGGAAGCACTGGCTGGTTATAACTATTATCAGCAGGATCAAAAAGGTGTTCAGGCTCAAATCACCGACCTTTTGATCCCTGGTTTTTATAACCTTTCAAACTCAACTGTGCCTCCCACTGCTACAGATTTCAGGCAAAGCAGGAAATCAATGGGCGTATATGGTCAGGCAATCGTTGGTTGGAAAGAACAGGTATATGTTACTTTGAACGGTAGAAATGACTGGTCGTCTACTCTTCCAATAGACAAAAATCATACATTCTATCCTGGTGGTAACAT
>CAMLGP010000112.1 GCA_946479535.1 uncultured Bacteroidota bacterium | reverse complement strand
AAAGATTTTATCAATCGCTCTATTGATTACTACAGCAAAGCACTTGATATTGCCAAACAAAGCCGGCTGGATGAAGAAACTGGTAAAGCCCTTTTAAAGTTATCATCCATCACCCTTGCTATTCCAGATAAAGACAAGGCATTGAGCTATGCCAACCAGGCCTTCTCCATAATCTCAACCGTAAACAATGACAGCCTCAAAGCAGAGTCCTACAATGTGTTTGGTGATGTATACCTTACAAGGAATGACAAGATACTTGCGCTCCGTAATTATCTTATTGCATTACGGCTTGCAGAGGAAATCAAAAATGCCTCCGAATTACGTACCTGTAACGTGAACCTCTCAGGGTTTTATTCCAATATTGGGGATTATGACCGGGCAATCGACTATTACATCAGGGCAATGAAAAACCTTGATGATATTAAAGAGAGAAATGTGCCTTATATGAGAGTGATAGACATAAGCTCGATCGGCAACCTGTATGCCCAAAAGAAAAATTATGATCTCGCCATCAGTTATTTTAAACGTTCAATAGCTATGGCAGATTCATTAAAGTTCTCCAATCTTAAAATACCAGGCTATATTAATCTCCTGAACCAGTATCTCAGGTCGGATGAGCCTAAAGAAGCGCTGGTTTATTTTAATTCTTCGAGTGGAAAGGAGCTTAAGGAGTTTTTAAACAAGTTTGGATTTACCGGAGTGGTTGATCAGGCCTATGCTGTGATTTACGGAGGCCTGGATCAATATGACTCTTCAATGTTTTATTTTCAAAGGGCCTATCCATTTTTTGACAGGTCGGCAAATACTAGCTCCCAAATGAGCTTCTTTGCCCAACTGGCCGATGTTTACAGAAAGATGGGAAAATATGATACTGCCATTGCCTTATACACCAGGGTAAAAAATATAGCAGATAAGGTTGGACAACTGGAACCCGCGAGAAGTGCGGCCAGGCATTTGGATTCCCTCTATTTGGAAAAGGGGAACTTCCAAATGGCCAGTAAATTCAATGGAATTTATTACGAACTAAAGGACAGCGTAGAAAAACTTAACAAAGAAAAAGAACTGGCGCAGGTGGAAGCTGCAGATGAACAGCTACGAATAGCCAGGATCGAAAAGGAAAAGGAAGAATCCAAACGAAAACGCTTCAATATTCAATACCTCGGTATCACAGTCGGGATTACTGCACTTTTTGTGGCACTTGTAATGTTGGGAATGTTCAAGGTATCTGCCACTACTATCAAAATGATAGGTTTCTTTGCCTTCCTGATGTTCTTTGAGTTCATCTTCCTGATATTTAAAAAGAATATATATTCAATTACTGAGGGGGAACCCTGGAAGGATCTGCTGTTTATGATCGCCCTTGCTGCTCTGTTGCTTCCTTTGCACCATTGGCTGGAGCACAAGGTTATACACTATTTAACCTCGCATAACCGGCTTACGGAGGCAGGCTCGCAGTTGCGCAACAGGTTATTTAACAGGAAAAAGGCGGACGGTCAATAACCCAGTCTTACCTTTGCCGCAAATTCACGGAAGTTGATAGTTATTGATAATATATTAGTGAGTAATGATGTGGTGGAAAAGCAGTTTGTATGCAATCTGAACGCATGCAAAGGAGGCTGTTGTGAAGAAGGTGATGCAGGCGCCCCGCTTACAAAAGAAGAGAAACACCTTGTACAGCAGTATTATGAAAAAGTGAAGCCTTACCTTACTGCAGATGCCATAAATGAAATTGAAAAGAAGGGAAAATATACTTATGATGAGGAGTTTGGCTGGGTAACACCAACTCTTCCAAAAGACAACGAGATTTGCGCCTACGCCATAAGAGAGTCAAACGGCCTGATCAAATGTGCCTTTGAACAGGCCTATAATGACGGACTGATCCCATGGAAAAAACCGATCAGCTGCCATCTTTATCCCATCACTGCCACCAAAGGAAAACATGGAGACTATGAGCGGGTCAATTATGAACCCAGGGAAAAACTCTGCAGCCCAGGTTGCTCATTTGGCGAAAAATTAAAAGTGCCGGCGTATCAATTTTTGAAGGAAGCCATTATTCGCAAATATGGCGAAGAATTTTATCAGGCACTTGACAAGATTGCAGGTTCACACTTTCAATGAACTATCACCACGGAACCGCAGGAGAGAACAGGACGGTTCCGCTTCAAACATGGGATCAGGAACAGCCTATTTTTGTACGCAAACGTGTGCGGTATAATTTGACAAAAAACTCCCCCTGAATCAAGTTCCGTGTTACTTTTGTAGAATGTCTCAGAATTCATCCTCCTTTACGATAAAGAGTACCGAAAAAGCGGCCGATAGAGAACATCGCCGCAAGATCAATTTCAATATTGGGAAGTACAATGCTGTGGTGCCACAGGGTAAACAGCAGTTCAGTGATCTAAGCCTGGCCCGTGAAAAGGCCAAGAATCTTAAATGGCGTGCTATTGAAACACTCGACAAATCCCTTGAGACGTTTGAAGCGGCCATAACAAAACGCGGCGCCAAAGTTATATGGGCAGAGAATGCAGAGGATGCATTGCAGGAGATTAAGAAGATTTGTGATGCAAAAAAATGCAAGACCATTGTAAAGAGCAAGAGCATGGTTACCGAGGAAATACATTTAAATGATTTCCTGGAAAAGAATAATATTGAAAGTGTTGAGACAGATCTGGGAGAGTATATCCAGCAGCTGGATAATGAACCTCCCTACCATATTGTAACTCCTGCCATGCATAAGAGCAAAGAAGATGTAGCCAATCTTTTTGCAGAAAAACTGGGCACTGATCCATCATTAACCCCTGAACAGCTTACTCTGGTGGCACGTCAGGTGCTCCGGGATAAATACACGCAGGCGGAGATCGGCGTAACCGGTGCTAATTTTATCATAGCAGATGTGGGCGCCATTGCCGTAACAGAGAACGAAGGCAATGCAAGGCTAAGCTGTGGCTGGCCCAAAACGCATATTGTAATTGCCGGTATAGAAAAGGTAATTCCTTCCATGACTGATCTGGCATTATTTTGGCCTTTGCTGTCAACTTATGGAACAGGACAAAGGATCACCGTTTATAATACCATTGTTACAGGTCCAAAACAGGAGAATGAAATAGATGGACCAGAGGATATGTATGTGGTTTTGCTGGATAACGGAAGAACAAATATTCTTGCCAATGAGAAGCAGAGAGAAAGTCTTTATTGTATTCGCTGTGGGGCCTGTTTAAATGCCTGTCCGGTTTATAAGAATATCGGAGGACATTCTTATGAAGCTACTTATAGCGGGCCAATTGGTTCTGTGATAACGCCCAATTTGAAAGATATGGGCAACTGGAAGCATTTGAGTTATGCATCCTCCCTATGCGGAAACTGTACAGAAGTATGCGCTGTAAAGATCAATCTTCATGAGTTGTTGCTAGAGAACAGGCATGAAGCTGTAGAAGAAGGTGAAACTGTCTTTGCAGAAAAAATGGGATGGAAAATGTGGAAGCAGGCCATGCTTCATCGCGGCCTGATGAATATGGGAAATTCTTCCATCAAGAACTGGGTAGTTAACAGCATGCTGAAAGCATGGACTGAACACAGGGGTAAAATGGAATTCCCAAAAAAATCCTTCAATGAAATGTGGAAGAATAAAAAGAAGAAATGACCGAATTCAAAAGAAGCACGATCTTTATAAAATATCATGCTTCTTTATTGCAAAACGATAAGTCCCCGGCTCAGCTACATTATTGAATTCATAGGGAAGGAGATCATTGCGGATGGTATTTATCTTACATCCGATCTTAATCAATTCAGGGAATACAGTGAAGGCCGGATTAACTATAGCGAAGCTCCCATAACTGAAAATGAATGTTGGATTGTTCCTCATACACTCTTATTTGAGAACAATATTATTCCCCAGGCAACAGACTGTTATTTGCAGGATAATCAAAAGGCATTTTTCAGAACCGGCGGTGATATGGGTTTTGATCTGCTGGCAGGAACTTTTTATTTGATCAGCCGGTATGAAGAATACCTGCCACATCAAAAGGATGCCTATGGCAGGTTTGACCCTAAAGCCTCACTGGCAGGCAAGGAAGAATTTCTGGACAAACCCCTGGTCAATATCTGGCTGGAGTTATTTAAAAAGAAACTGAGAGAAAAGTTTCCATCTTATCAACCGGCGAAATCACAATTCACCTTTACTCCTAGCTATGATATAGATATGGCCTGGTCCTGGCGCAATAAGGGATGGATTAGAACTGCAGGAGGGTTTATTAAATCATTATTCAAAGGCAACTGGAAAGAGATTAAAGGCAGGATCAAAGGTCAGCATGATCCCTATGATGCCTATGGGTGGATGAACCAGTTACACGAAAAACATAAACTCAAGCCTTATTATTTCTTTTTGGTGGCAGCAAAGACAGGATGGTATGATAAGAATATTTCACCCGCAAATAAGGATATGCAGGCATTAATCCGTGATCATGCCATTCGATACCCCGTGGGCGTGCATCCTTCCTGGCAGAGCGGAGATGAGATAAGCAAATTAAAAAAGGAGATAGATTTGCTTTGTGCGATCACTGGTCACAGTATAAAAGCATCACGTCAGCACTATATACGGCTCAATCTTCCGGATACTTATCAGCAATTGCTGAATAATGGGATCCAGTTTGATTTCTCAATGGGATATGGCAGCGGAAATGGATTCCGGGCCTCAACCTGTACACCTTTTTACTGGTATGATCTACAGAATGAAAAGAAAACGGGTCTTTTTCTATTTCCATTCTGCTTCATGGATGCCAATTCATTTTATGAGCAAAAAATGACGGTTTCCCAGGCACTGGAAGAATTGCGTGGCTATTATCAGTCTGTAAAATCAGTGAATGGAGTTTTTATAATGATCTGGCATAATTCATTTTTAGGAACAGACCCACAATTTGCCGGATGGAGAGAAATGTATGAACAGTTTATCATGGAAGTCTCCAGGTAATTTATATCCGTTCTGTTTCCGGTTGTTTCCCTGGATTTAGATATTGGTTGGATAAATGGCCTCACAGAAAATGCTAGTGCTTAAAATGGCGCATTCCGGTGATTACCATAGCCAGTTTGTTTTCCTTACAGTATTCAATTGAATCCTTGTCCCTGATTGATCCCCCAGGTTGAATATATGCGATGATACCAGCTTCATGACCCATCTTTACACAATCATTAAATGGGAAGAAAGCATCACTGGCCATTACTGCTCCATTCAGGTTAAAGTTAAACTGGCGTGATTTCTCAATCGCCTGGCGCAGGGAATCTATTCGGCTGGTTTGTCCGCATCCTTTTCCAATTAGTTGTTTATCTTTTACCAGTGCAATGGCGTTTGATTTCAGGTGCTTGCAAACCAGGTTGGCAAAAATGAGGTCTGATTTTTCGATAGAAGTGGTATCCCTTCCTCCGGATTCCTTCCATTCAGCATAATTTTCTTCGTCCATGCCCTGGATCAATACTCCATTCAAAACAGATTTGTATTGTTTCTTACTATTAGGTTGAGCTTTCAATTTTAAGAGAATACGGTTCTTTTTGGATTTTAACACAGCAAGAGCATCCTCATTATATGCCGGAGCGATCAGCACTTCAAAGAATATTTCATTAATAGCTTCGGCTGTAGCTTTGTCGATAGTTCCATTTGAAACCAGTACACCACCAAATGCGCTTTCAGGATCACCGGCAAGTGCAGCATCCCAACTTTCTTTCACAGATTTTCTCTGAGCAATTCCGCACACATTGGTGTGCTTGATAATGGCGAATACCGGTTCATTCCCTGCATCTCCAAATTCACCGATCAACTGCACTGCAGCATCAACGTCCACCAGGTTGTTATAGGAAAGTTCCTTCCCATTTAACTGATCGAACAGCTTTTCCAGATCACCATAGAATACACCAGACTGGTGGGGGTTTTCACCATAACGCATTGCTTTGGGATGAGGAATGGATTCAAGGAAGTAAAGAGATTCTGAAGGATTGAAATATTGGGCAATAGCCACATCATAATGGGCTACAATCTCAAAAGCCTTTGCTGCAAAGCCCTTTCTTTGTTCAAGGGTAGTTTCTCCTTTCTGGCCGCGCAATAACTGTTCAAGGGCAGCATAATCTTTCTTTGCAGCTATAACAACAAGATCTTTAAAGTTCTTGGCCGCACCACGGATCATGGATGGCCCGCCTATATCAATCTTTTCAATAATTGCTTTTTCATCAGTAGTAGAAGCCACAGTTTCTTCAAAAGGATAGAGGTCCACAATTACCAGGTCAATCTCCGGGATCTTATACTGTTTCATTTCCATTATATCCGTTTGATTATCCCTTCTGCCAAGGATACCGCCAAAAACTGAGGGGTGCAGGGTTTTGACCCTCCCTCCGAGTATGGACGGATAGGTAGTA
Source organism: uncultured Bacteroidota bacterium (assembly GCA_946479535.1). The sequence goes on along the minus strand of CAMLGP010000112.1, from coordinate 1,365 downwards.
AGGTCTTCCACAGGTATTACTTTCACCCCTAAATTTTCGAGAAACTGTTGGTTACCGCAGGTAGAATAGATGGTAACATCCTGCTCAGCAAGCAGATTCACTATATTATCAAGGCCGTCTTTATAAAAAACAGAAATAAGTGCAGATTGGATCTTTTTGGTCATAGCTGATAAATTGAAGGCAGGCTGTCGTTATGAAATTGTCCCAGAGAGGCGCAAAGGTAAGTTACCGGAGGTTGATGGCAAAAGCACCTTTTACACTTACATCATGCCAGGGAATATGCAGTTGTTCACATTCCTGCTTCCATAAAGCAGCTTTCCAGTAGGGTACCGAGCCGTCGGCCACTACCTGTTTAATATACAGTTCCTGAGAAAGGCTTTTTAGGCTAATTGATGGTTTTCCGGATAAAAGCAGGATATCAATTACAGGTCTGTTTGGGCTTGATTTGAGCGCAACCCGGGTATCCAGCATAAGAATATGTTTTCCCCGCCACGATACATAGGGGTTGGAAAAAACGCCAATTGCTGCTTTTCCTGTACTTCTGAAAAGCGTTCTTGCGGGGCCTAAATGAAAATTGCTGGCATTTCCGTGTGCTGGTGAGGAATCGCCGATAAACTGATAATGATTACCCTCAATCAGATCCATCGCTTTCTTCTGGGGAACATTGTAAATAATGATCCTTTTCTGGCCTGAGGAAGAAATAAAGGAAATGCTACGAAGAAGGGAGAAAGCAAGCATGCAGATCAGTCCAAACTTTAACCCAGCCGGTTTTCTTTCAATTAACCAGTAGCTGAATGAAATGATCAGAATTAAAAGAATTATTGTCTGGGTTAGACTGATCTGCAAACTGCCCCATGTTGCGAATGGAAGTGCATTGATGGTTTCAATGAACCCATTCATACATTTGGTTAAGAAGGAAATGGATTGACCAGTGATTGTTGCTGCATTTGGAATAGATGAAATTGCAATAAGTAAAATTTCCCCAATCAAAATAAGGCTTGAAAGGGGAACTGCCACCAGGTTTGTCAACAGAAAACATACCGGCAGCTGGTGGAAAAAATAAATACATAAAGGCAATGTCAGTACCTGTGCCCCGAGGGTAACAGCATTGAGTTTCCAAATTGTATTTAACAGCCTGCTGTTGAAAAAGACAATATTGCTTATCGAACGCATAAAGATAACCAGGCTCAGAACAGCAGCATAGGAAAGCTGGAATCCTGTATCCCAAAGCCAGTATGGATTATAGCAGAGTAAGATAAATGCCGAAAGTGCGAGTGAATTATATATATTGGTTTTTCGATTCAAACCTTCACCCAGGGCAATACAGCTGAACATGAGGGCTGAACGCAACACAGATGGTTGTGC